>JAICJW010000007.1 GCA_025928215.1 Chloroflexia bacterium
AGCATCGAACCGAAAGTCCCCAACTTCTGGGGGCCGGCATATCAGAGTGTATTTCCGGAGCAATATCAGGAAGCGACGGGCGGGCAGCGCCTCGTCCAGTACTTCGATAAGGCGCGCATGGAGCAGACGACGGCGAGCGGGCCAGTCACGAATGGGCTGCTGACGGTCGAACTGATCACCGGGCAGCGACAGTTCGGCAACAACGCCTTCACGGCATATCCGCCCGCAACGATCCCGGTGGTTGGCGATCCGACCAATCCCTTCCCGACGTATGCCTCGTTCGGGGCAAGCGTCCTGCCCGCGAAGGTGCCGCAGCGCGCCGACGCGGATGGCGATGTCTACAACCCGGACGGCACTCTGACCGTGGATAAACAGCGCGCGGCGGCACCCGGCGCGGCATTCGGGTCATACCAGTCCGATCCCGGCGGGCGCTTCGCCCACAATATTCCCCTCGCCTTCTGGTCTTACCTCTCCGCCCTCCCCATCCCCTGGCAGTCCGCAATGGGTTACCCCCTCACCGAGGCCGTCTGGGTCCGGGTCAACCTCAACTCCACCCCTACATGGGTATTAGTGCAACCATTTGAGCGGCGCGTCCTCTCCTATACGCCGACGAATACGGCCGCCTTCCAGGTCGAGATGGGCAACATTGGCCAGCACTACTTCCAGTGGCGGTATTCCACCAATCCCGGCGGGGTCGCCGGCCCCGCGACCGCGACGCCAATCCCCACCGTCATCCCAACGGTCACCCCGACGCCGATCATCACACCAACCAGTACCGCGGAGCAGCAAGGAGTCGAGATCCTCAACTTCCGGCAAACCGGATTGACGGACACGACCTTCTCGTTCTCGTTCAATACCAGCCTCGCCGCAACCTCGTACATCCGCTACGGCACGTCGAGCGGCACATACCCGAATGCCATAGATATCGCGACCACCCCAACCAAAACGCACGCCGGCACCTTGACGGGCCTCACCCCGAACACGCTCTATTTCTTCACGATCCGCGTCAAGTCGGATGTTGATGCAATCAACCGGAATGAGGACTACTTCATTACGCTGGCATCACCGTAACGGCGACGCCGGGGCCGACGGTGACGCCTACGCGTCCACTGAAATAATCGCGCCGTACGTACATCTTGCATTCATCCGCGCCATTCCATAGACTTTGCCCGTTCACGATCTGGCAAGCGAAGTCTCTTCTCTGAAGGGGAGGCGGCAGATGGGGTCCGGGGCATTACGGTCGGCACCATTTCGCAGCGTGCTCGCGATGGCAGCAGGATTGCTTCTGCTCGCGACGTTTGTCGCCGCCCCGGCGTTCACGCACGGCAGCGCGGCAAACATCCCCTCCGGCTTACCGGCATTTGGAACGCTCTGGAGTAGTATCGAACCCGTCGTGCCAAATTTCTGGGGGCCGGCATACCAGACGATCTTCCCGGAGCAGTATCAGGAAGCGACGGGCGGGCAGCGCCTCGTCCAGTACTTCGATAAGGCGCGCATGGAGCAGACGACGGCGAGCGGGCCAGTCACGAATGGGCTGCTGACGGTCGAACTGATCACCGGGCAGCGACAGATGGGTGACACATTGTTCGCGGCCTTCCCGCCTTCCATGCTGCCCGTCGTTGGTGATCCGACGAATAGCTGGCCGCCCTACGCGGCGTTCGGCGCGGGCATCTTTGCGGCAAAGGTGGGCAAAAGCAGCGACCCGGTAGGAACGGTGTACAAAACGGACGGCACGTTCGGGTTCAATCCCGGCCTTGCGGCGGCACCCGGCGCGGCGTTCGGATCGTACCAGTCCGATCCCGGCGGGCGCTTCGCCCACAATATTCCCTTCGCCTTCTGGTCCTACCTCTCCGCCCTCCCCATCCCCTGGCTCTCCACAATGGGGTTGCCGCTTACCGAGGCGGTCTGGGTCAACGTCACTGTCGGCGGGGTCGCGACATGGGTGCTGGTGCAGCCATTCGAGCGGCGCGTCCTCTCGTATACGCCCACCAACCCCCTCGCCTTTCAGGTCGAGATGGGCAATATCGGCCAGCACTACTTCCAATGGCGCTACACGGCGAGCCCTCACGGCAACGCTTCCCTCGCGACTGGCATCACGACCCCAACGACAGCGGCGACTCAGGCGGCCTCAACCGTCACGGTCTCAGGAACGCCGGGGGTGCTGACGATCTCATCGGTGGAACTTGGAACAGTGACGGAAACGACGTTCGCACTCTCATTCAAAACCTCCGTCGCGGCCACGACGGAAATTCTCTACGGCACAGTGAGCCACAGTTATACGTTCCAGCAGGAGATCTCGACGGTCGCGACACAGTCTCATCAGGTGAACCTCACGGCGCTGCAACCGGGAACGAAGTATTATTTCGCCATACGCGCGACGACCAGTACCACGGCGGTTCAGGCCGGGGAAGATTTCTTCACCACCGGTGGCATATCGCCGGGTACCGGCACTCCTAGACTGCCGACCGTGACACCGACGACCACGGAGCAACCATCGTCGCCCACTCCGACAATGACACCACGGCCACCAACGGTCACACCGACGAACACGGTACAGCCACCGTCACCGACACCAACGATGGAGCCACGATCCGTTCGCATGGTGCTTACACAAATCATTGTGCGCGCCTCATCCCCCGCGCAATTGTCATCCTCGGTCATCCTACTGGAAAACACGACAGCCGATCTCTCTTTCGCGTATGCCGGATCATCAAACGCGACGACCGGGACCGTGCAACTGACCCATTGGGTGCGTGATACGACGAACCCGATAGCATCCAGCACCAATACATCCGGACCGCTCTCGCTTACGGACAAGCAGACGCCGCTCATCCTCTCCGCAGCCGTGACGATCCCCTTTGTGGACCCGACCGTTCCGTCGCTGGCCGTCAGATTCAGCCAGAACGTTTTGCCGTCCGACTATACACCGGGTACGACAATCACCTCGCCGCCACTCAGCAACGCCCACACGCCCGGATACAACGTCACGCTGGCCTTCACGGTGGCGCTGGGATAAGCACGTCGCTCTCACTGCCCCGACCGGACGGGGGCGCTCCGCTTCACCGCTCGAAAAATCGCCGGGCCTCGGTGGCAAAAGTGGGGCGTACGTGCGATACTTACAGGTCGGCGGGCGCGCACGCTCGCGGGATTTATTGAGAAGGAAAGGCCTTAACCCTTGCAGCAAACCCTCGCGGAACGACCCACCGCGCTCAAACATCCGATGCGGCACGAGATCCGCAATGTCGCGATCATCGCGCACGTTGACCACGGCAAAACGACGCTCGTGGATGGGCTGCTCAAGCAGTCACACGTCTTCCGCGATCCGAATGCGGCGGGCACCTTGATCATGGATTCCAACCCGCTGGAGCGCGAGCGCGGCATCACGATCCTCGCCAAAAACACCGCCGTGATGTATGAAGGCGTCAAAATCAACATCATTGATACCCCCGGTCATGCGGACTTCGGCGGCGAGGTCGAGCGTGTCCTCAATATGGCCGACGGCTGCCTTCTGCTCGTGGACGCCGTTGAGGGGCCGATGCCGCAAACGCGCACCGTCCTCACCCACGCGCTGACCCTCGGCCTCCGCCCGATCGTCGTCATCAACAAGGTGGATCGCCCGAACGCGCGCATTGACGAGGTGCTGGAACTGACGAGCGATCTCTTCCTTGCGCTCGCCACGGACGCCGATCAACTCGACTTCCCCGTCATCTATACCATCGCGCGGGATGGCCGCGCCGGGACCGATCCGAACGCCCTCGCGGAGGACCTCCGCCCGCTCTTCGACGCGATCCTCGAATACATCCCGCCGCCCGTTGGCGATCCGGACGGGCCGTTTCAGATGCTCGTCGCCTCGCTCGATTACGACACCCACCGGGGGCGGATCGCCGTCGGGCGGATCAGCCGGGGACGCATCGCGCCAGGGCAGACCGTCGCGCGCGCTTCGCTCGATGGCACCGTGACACCGGGGCGCATCACCTACGTCGCGGCATACGATGGGCTGCGTCGGGTGGATGTTGAGCGCGCGGCAGCGGGGGACATCGTCGCGCTCAATGGCATCCCGCAAGTGACGATTTCGGATACGCTTGCCGATCCGGAGCATCCCGAGGCGCTCCCCGCCATCGCCGTGGAGGAACCAACGCTGCGGCTGACCTTCGGCGTCAGCACCTCGCCCTTCGCAGGGCGCGAGGGAAAATTCGTCACGTCACGGCAGATTCGCGACCGTTTGATGCACGAACTGGAGACGAATGTCTCGCTGCGCGTCGAATCCACCGAGCAAGCGGATGTCTTTCAGGTCTCCGGGCGCGGCGAACTGCATCTCGCCGTCCTGATCGAGACGATGCGGCGCGAGGGGTATGAGTTCCAGGTCTCCCGCCCGGAAGTGATCGTGCGGAAGACGGACCACGGCACGCTTGAACCGATGGAGCGGCTGCTGATTGACACGACCGCCGAATACACCGGCGCGGTCAATGAACTGCTCGGCCCGCGCCGCGCGATCCTCCTCGATCTCCGGCAGGACGACACCGGGCGCGTGCGGATGGAGTTTACCGTCCCGACGCGCGGGTTGATTGGCTTCCGCAACGCGCTCCTCACCGCGACGCGGGGCACGGCGACGATGGGGTCGGTCCTGCTCGGCTACGAGCCGTGGGCGGGCGAGATCACGGGCAATCGAGGCGGCGCGCTGGTTGCCTCCGAGCCGGGCATTTCGACCACCTTCGGCTTGCAGAACGCGCAGGAACGCGGTGTCACCTTTATTGATTCGCAGACGCCGGTCTACGCGGGCATGATTATCGGCCAGCAGCCCCGCGAGAACGACCTCGCGATCAATGTGGCGAAGGAAAAGAAACTGACGAATATGCGCTCCTCGACGGGCGATATCGCCATTCGCCTGACGCCGCCGATTGAGATGAGCCTCGATAAGTCGCTCGATTTCCTCAATGATGACGAATTGCTCGAAGTGACGCCGCTCAATCTGCGCCTGCGCAAGCGGTATCTCGATGCCAACGAGCGCGCCCGGATGCTCAAGCACGGGCGATGAGCGACGTCGTCCTCCTTGGCGCGGTCCATGACCCGGAGGGGCGCATCGCCGCGCTCCTTCCGACCGACCTGCCCCTGTTGCAACAACACTACGCCAGAATCTTCGCACTCTGTGGTATGGCGACCCTCCCTTCGACGATTGAGGCATTGCGCCAGTCTGGCGTGACGGTCTTCAGTGGCGACGATATTCCGGTTAATGCCCGCCCGTACGCCCTCGGTGTGATGGCCTCCCACACGGAGTGGCAGCACGTCCACCTCTGCGACTTCGACAGTGCGCTCCACTGGGCGCGCTGCTGGCCCGATGAACTAGTCGCCGTGAACGCGACGATTGCGGCCTACGATTTCCTGCTCCTAGGCCGCACGGCACGGGCGATGGCCTCCCTCCCCGAAGCGCAGCGGGAGACGGAGCGGCTAATTAACCTTCTCTTTGCCCGTACGACCGGCGGCCTCGATCCGTGGAGGCTCGGTGATGAACCGAATACGCTGATGGACCTCTGCGCTGGCGCGTGGGGCTTCTCACGGCGCGGTATCGCGGCGATCCACGCGCAATCTCGCGTGAGGGACATCGGCTTCCACGCCGAATGGCCGCTGATCGCCCGCGATACACCGGGACTGCGCGCTGCCTACCTGCCCTGCGAGGGGCTGGAATACGAGACGGCGGATCGTTACGACGATCAGATCGCAGTGGCAGGCGGCATTGACGCGTGGCACGCACGCCAGAATGCGGACATTCGCCAGTGGCAGCAGCGCATCGGCTATATCACTCAGATCGCGGACGCGATCACCGCATACCCCCGGCAGCGCTAGCAGGGGCATGGCCCCCTTCGTAGAAGCGAAGCTTGAATCGCTGCCGCTCACGTCAGCCCCGTATAGATGCCCGCCGATCCGTACGACAAACCCCGCGCGCCCGTTTGTACTATACTGATGTGGGAAGATATTGCGGTGCCGCCACAGGAGGGCGGACCATGAGCAGAGCGATACTGACGATCCCGATCTTCGCCCAACTCAGTAATTATCGCGCGGACATCGTCGGCGGGATTCTGCTTGCCCTCGCGCTTCTGCTCATGGTGGCGGAGATTTTCGCGCCGACGCACGGGAGCGTCGCCGTCGGTGGGTTGGTGATCCTCGTCGTCGGCCTGATCGTGCTCGCGCAGGGGACGGGGAGCGCGGTGCCCGTCGTGCTGATCGTCGCGCTCGCCCTCGCCCTCGTCGCCTTCGCGGCGCTGGTCATCTTCGAGGTCGCCATGGCGCGCCATCGTCCGGTGACGACGGGCGCGAGCGGGCTGGAGAATGAGATCGGCGTCGTGCGCGAGGAACTGACGCCGGTCGGGATGGTCTTTGTGCATGGCGAGCGATGGCGCGCGACGACGGAGGACGGCACGATCCTGCCCGTCGGTATGCCGGTGCGCATTCTTGCCGTCCAGAACTTGACGCTCATCGTCGAAGCCGCACCGGAGACGGCGACCACATTGCCGCCCCTCCCCGGCGCATACGATACTCCGCCATCAGCAAGGAGAAGATCATGAATCAGGCAGCGCTCGCGGTGATCGTCGCGGTCGTCATCATCGTTGTGGTGACGATCCTTGCCGCGATTAAAGTCGTGCAGGAGTACGAGCGCGGCGTCGTCTTCCGGCTCGGTCGGCTCGTCGGGGCGCGCGGGCCGGGGATCATTCTGCTCATCCCGTACGTCGAGCGGATGGTCAAAGTGGATTTGCGCATCGTGACGATGGACATCCCCGCTCAGGAAGTGATCACGAAGGATAACGTCACCGTGCGCGTCAATGCGGTGACGTATTTCCGCGTTCTCGATCCGCAGCGCGCCATCGTCCAGATCGCCGATTATGTGCGTGCGACGTCACAGATCGCGCAGACGACGCTCCGCAACGTGATCGGTCAGGTCGAACTCGATCAACTGCTCGCCGAGCGTGAGGCGATCAATCACCGCCTGCAAACGATCATTGACGAGCAGACGGAGCCGTGGGGCATCAAGGTGAGCATCGTCGAGTTGAAGGATGTCGAACTGCCGCAGACGATGCAGCGGGCAATGGCCCGGCAGGCGGAGGCGGAACGCGAGAAGCGCGCGAAGATTATCCACGCGCAGGGCGAGTTCGAGGCCTCGCAGCGCTTGCATGACGCGGCGCTCGTGATGGGGCAAACGCCTATCGCCATCCAGTTGCGCTATTTACAGACCCTCACCGAGATGACGAGCGTCGGCAATGCGACGACGGTGATCCCGATTCCCATTGATCTCTTCAATATGATGGGCAGCATGACCGGGAATGCACCCATCACGCGCCCTGCCGTCCCGCCGTTTGCCGCCGACGACTAACACCTGCACGAGGGGATTTAAATAAAATCAATCTCGGTATTGACAAAATCAATATCACCTGCTATGATCCGTAGTGTCGGCAGAACGCTGCTGATAAACGCTCCGTTATCTGGAGGGTGACCAAATGACACTGACGATCGCAACGCGCTGGCGGGTAACGTTTCGAGTGCAATCCCTCGCGCGGGTGACGATGCCGCCCACCGTCTCCGTCTCCGCACCGAAGCGGCCCGATTTACTGGCGATTGCCCAGGCGCGACAGATGCGCAACGAGACGGAGCAGAGGCGCTACC
Source organism: Chloroflexia bacterium (assembly GCA_025928215.1). Lineage (GTDB taxonomy): Bacteria > Chloroflexota > Chloroflexia > Thermomicrobiales > JALYUS01 > JALYUS01. The sequence goes on from JAICJW010000007.1 coordinate 7,654, forward strand.
ACTGGGAGAAGGAAGCAATGCTCAGTTGCCGAAGGATGTTTTAGCGATGGCCGCTGAGAAACCCACCTATCCCGCCCCCCGTCAAGACCCGGTGACGGGCGAACCGCTCGTCATCACACGGTTGGAGGGACCGACGACGGGCATCGCGATCGAGGGGCGATTCACCTTCGGGAGCGGGAGCCGTCTCGACCTGCTCAGCCCCGAACACCTCGCCTTTGTGGAAGTCTTCATCAAAAGTCGGGGGATCATCAAAGATGTCGAAGCGGAACTCGGCATCTCGTACCCGACGGTCCGCGCCCGGCTGGATGAAGTGATCCGCGCGATGGGCTACGCCCCCTATGCCGATGCGACGCCGCCCGCCGAAGGCACGCCCCTCAGCCCGGAGCAGGAGCGGCGGGCGATCCTCGCGGATGTCGCGGCCGGGCGCATCGCAGCGCGCGAAGCGGCCGTCTATTTGCGCGTCGGCAGCCCCAAAGGCGACGTCGAGATGCGAATTGGCCGGAGAAGCAGGCGCGATGAGCGCGAGACGCCGGAAACGGAGAGCAAATAAATGGAAAGCGGTCGTATCGAACGGACATTCACTCTCTCGCCCGGCACCGTGCCGACGATTGTCGCACGCACGCCGAGCGGCACGATGCAGATTCACGGCGAGGAGCGTGCCGATGTCGCTGTGACGATCACCTGCGATCCGGCGGACGCGATCGGACGCGATCTGGAAATCATCCTGGAAGAGCGCGAAGCGACGATCCATGCCGAGGTGCGCGGGCCGCATCGCGGCGACTCGCCCTTCGGCTGGCTACGCGGCAATGTGCGCCTCGCCATGGTGATTCACACGCCCATCCGCAGCGACATCGAGGCAGAGGGGGCGAGCACGAGCATGGACCTGGAACGGCTGGACGGCACGATCCGCGCGCGCACGGCGAGCGGCGATATTCGCGCCGACCGTCTCACGCAGCGGGTGACGGTCCAGACCGCGAGCGGCGATATCCGTTCCCACGTTCTCAGCGGCGACGTTCGCCTCCAGACGGCAAGCGGCGACGTTAGCCTTGAACGGGGTGATGGCGATCTGAAAATTCAGAGCGCGAGCGGCGACGTCGCACTCGATCACCTCACCGGCACGCTCGATGTGACGACGGCGAGCGGCGATTGCCGTGTTCGCGCCTCCGCCCTGGCCTCCTGCCGCGCAAAGACGGCGAGCGGCGATCTCACGGTCGCGACTCCGCTTGCGCCGAACGGCGAGTACGACTTCGGCACGGTCAGCGGCGATCTGCTGCTCCAGGTGCCGGACGAGACGCGCATGACGGTCGCCATGAAGACCGTGAGTGGCGACCTGTCGTGCGCGCTCCCCGCGACGAGCGACGGTGGCAAGCGTAGCCGCACGCTGACCGTCAATGGCGGCGGCGTCCCCGTGCGCGTCCGGAGCGTCAGCGGCGACTGCACGATACGCGCCGCCGGGAATGACCTTCCATCGCTCCCCGCGACCCCATCCGTCACCCATGCCGCCCCTCCCCCACCAGCGCCGCATGCATCAGCCACCCCCATGGCGCGGGAGGCGAACAGCGCAGTGCAACCGGGCGCGCCGGAAGATGGCCTCTCGGAAACGCTCGCCGTCTTGCAGGCGGTGGAGCGCGGCGAACTCTCGATTGACGAGGCGATGGCGAAACTCGCCACGCTCGAAGGCGGTACGCTGCCGTAATTGCCCGGCCTCCACCCCCTCCCGCGTCGGGAGGAGGATTATTCATAGGATTCGGGGGCTTTCGTGAGGGATTGCCACTGCTGTCCGTCGTGGCCGAAGATGACGAGCGTCACCTGCTCGCGCTCGACGAGATCGAGGAGTTTGCGCGTGCTGGCGCGCAATTGCTCCTCGTTGTCATCGCCCGGCCAAGCCCGGCGATCGGGGGTAAACAAGCGCTGCATGACGACCGCATCAATCGCCAGCAACACTGGGCCGGTCCGCGGCAGGCGCACCAGCACGGACTGATGACCGGGTGCGTGGCCGCCGGTCTCGATCAGCGTCAGGCCGGGGAGAAGTTCCGTGTCGCCATCAATGAGCCGGTAGCGGAGCGCCGGATGATCCCAGTGGGCGCGACCCGCGGCAGATCGCTCGTCTCCGCCCCGCGCCCGTTCATACTGCTCGCGCTGGACGATCAGTTCCGCCTTCGTGAAGGCATCGTGATGCCCCACATGGTCTATATCGAAATGCGTGCAGATGAGAGTCGTGATGTCATCAGGCCGCAGGCCAAGATCGGCAAGGTGCGCGATCACATCCTTCCCATGATGCGCTGATGGCATTCCGGGCGGCGGCGTATAGTCCACCGGCAATCCACTATCAATCAAGATATGTTGCCCATCGCCAGTCTCGATGAGATAGCAGCCCGAAGACATCTCCAACGTTCCACCTGCGACCGGTACGGTCACTGACTCCAGTTGGAAAAGATAGAGTCGCCGTGGCGATGCGCCGGTCATCCGTCACTCCTCCCGCGTAAAGCAACTCGGCCCTGCCTGAGAGGATACTGGGACGGGCACGGAAAAAAACCGCCCAAACGGACGATGTGCAGAGAGAGAGAATATGGTAATGTAAAGACACTGATTCCTTCGCACCTCGCTTCTCGACCGCCGATGGAAGGCAAATTTCGCCCTCAGCATGTCGCAGATACTTCACAGTCGCCCCCTATTCCCGCATCTTCCATCGCGGGGAATTCAGCGATCGCGTAGGGTGTCAGCCACCCCGCGCACACCGCGTGGCGCGTACGTACGCACGGCTGAAATGGTTGCCTTTGGTGGTTCACTGCGCTACTCTAGAACGCAGCATGCGGCCAAATTGGCATGCACATCGCATTTACCGAGAATTTTTGCAAGACGGCGCAACCACCGTCTTGGTTACTCGTTGTAATGATTGGGAGGCTGGGTGGAAGGCCCGGTGACGACCACGGACGAGGCCACTTGGATAGCACGCGCACGCAGTGGGGATGCGGCGGCGTTTGAGGCGCTCCTTAACCGGTATGAGCGGCAGATTTACGCGTATATCTACCGGATGATGGGCGGCAATGGCGACGACGCGGAAGACCTGACGCAGGACACCTTCCTCAAGGCATATCGCGCGCTCAGTCGGACATCCGACGATCTCAATGTCTCGGCATGGTTGCACCGGATCGCCTCGAACTCCTGCCTCGATGAACTGCGGCGGCGGCAGCGGATTCGCTGGCAGCCGTGGGATGGCACGAAGCATGACCGGTTGCTGCAGGGGAGTGCGGGGGAAAACCCTGAACGCTCGACGCTCCGCCGGGAAGCGGAAGGCGCGGTGCAGGAAATCCTCAATCGCATGTCCGCGCGGAACAAGCAGGCGCTGGTCCTGCGCGAATATGAGGGGCTTTCCTGCGAGGAGATCGGCGAGATCATGGGTGTCTCGCGTTCCGCCATCAAATCGGTCCTCTTCCGCGCCCGTGAGGAGTTTCGGAAGTACTCGGTCGAGCTTGGTTTCGATGCACCGTTGGAGGATGAGGACTCGTAATGGGACGACTACGCGAACAAGAGAAAATCCGCGAACTCGTCTCCGCCTATCTCGACGGTGAGTTGGCGCCCGACGACGCGCAGTTTGTCGGCAAGCGCATTCAGGAAGACCCGGCATACACCCAGGTCTATGCCGCTTATCGCGGTATTCGCATGGACCTCCGCGCGCTCGACCACCCCGAAGTGCCCGCCTCGGTCTCCCAAACGATCCGTGCTCGTGCCGCGGTCATGCAGCCGGGCCGCACGGGCCTGACGATCCGACAGCGTGTCGCCCGCGTCACCGCCGCCGCCGCGACCCTCGCGGCCACCTTCGCCGCGCTGCTCACCGGCGGCTTCGGGTTACAGCATCACTTCACACACGCCGTATCTGATAGCGGCCAGTCGAATCGGATCGTCAGTGTCTCGACGAGCAATGCACCGACGACAGCGGTAGTGCTCAACCCAAGCATTCGTTACGACGAATCGGCGCAGATCCGTTTCACCCGCCCAATGAACGAGCAGACTGTGCTGACTGCCGTCGCCTTCAGCCCGGCGGTGGCGGTCACGAATATTCAGTATGACAAGAGCACATCTATCCTTAGCACGAAGCCGAAAACCCTCATCCCGCAGACAACGTATACCGTGCAGATCCCCGCTGGGTTGAAAGATGCCGGTGGGAATGATGTGACACCGGGTGCGTTCAGTTTTTTCGTCGGAAACATCCTTCCCGGCATCACAGAGCAACCGAGCGCGCTCCCCGCGACGACGGCAGCCAGCCCGACCGCAGTCACGATCGCCGCAGCGCCAACCGCGACGACCGCCACCGTCGCGCCTGCGCCGGCACCGACTGAGGCGACGCCGGCGCCACCGCCCGCGACGGATATCTCTGCCGTGACTGAGCCATCCGCCGCGCCCACCGCGACGACGAAGGCCGCCGCCGTGCCGCGTGCGACGAATACGCCAGCTCCTGCACCGAAACCCGTCGGCACGACGATCGCGGTTGTCGAACCGACTGCCCCGCTCGCCCCAACCGCGACTATCGCGCCCACCGCCGCACCGACCGCAACTGCCGCACCCACCGCGACGGTGGCGCCGACCGCCATCCCGACGCCAACGACGCCCGCTATCGCGGTGGCTGATAAGTTCAAGGGCGCGTACGCCGCGACCGCCAACCGGCTCGGCGCACCGGTCAGCGCGGCGGGGAATGTCGCAACCTCGCAACTCTTCTTCCAGAATGGATTTATGCTCTACGTCGCGGGTCAGCCAATTTATGTCTTCTATACCGGCGACCGCTCGTTCGCCTCCTACCCGAACCCAGGCAACAGCGGCGCGGGCAGTGAGGGCGGCGCAGGCCCGTCCGCCGGTCTCTACAAGCCGGTCAACGCCTTCGGCGTCGTCTGGACCGCGAAGGGGCTGCAAAGCAGACTAGGCTACGCGACCAGCCCGAATGAAGCGGGCGGCAACGGGACGCTCCAGACCTTCGAGAATGGCTCAATCCTCTCGGTCGGCAATGATGTGTACGTCCTCCTCAAGAACGGCACCTGGCAGCCCTTCAGCGGGTAAGGAAAATCGTTCCCTCCCCCGGCCCCTCTCCATTGCCGGACAAACCCGATGCAAACCGTGATCTCGGAGCGATGGAGAGGGGAGCACAAGGTTTCAGCAGACAACACAATGAAGAAGGGCGGATACGTTGATCCGCCCTTTTCGCGACCCGTAGCATTTTCTCTCCCTCTCCTTTGCCTCGTGGCGAAGGAGAGGGGCCGGGGGTGAGGTTCCCCTTCTCTATACCCGCGACGCCGCCTGCTTCGCCGTCCGCGCCGCCTCCGCGTTGCCGGTAAATGCCGCAGTCGCGGTCGCCGCACCCGGCGCCGTGAGATTGGCAACGAACTGCGTCGGGACGGGCTTCGTGGCTTTCGCGCGCGCCTCCGCCGCATTCTCCGCCCAGATGAAATGATCCCGGCCAAATTGGTTGACGACGTAGAGCGATTCCTTTTTCGTTGCCATCGGTCTGCTCCCTTATCGTGTGATGTAGAACCGCGCGGGTGCCGCTCTACGCGTATGAACCATTTAACTACCCACCATATACGCATGAAGTATGCCGAACACGCGCGGTGATGACATTTCCGTCATCTCATCGTTAAGAACACCGCGCTTCTCATTCTCTTCCCCACCGGCCAATCACCTGCGGATGGCCCCCTTGCGGGGATCAGACGCGACGTGTGATAGCATGGCAATTCGGTATTCAGAGAGCGCGATACGGGAAAGGAAGCGGACAGTGGCGGAAGGGATGCAGGCAATCTTTGACTATATAGACGCGCATCGCGAGGAGTTCATCGAGCGATTGCGGACGCTCTGCAAACAGCCGAGCGTCGCGGCGCAATCGTTGGGGATGCAGGAGACGGCAGAGATGGTCGTCAGTTCCATCAACGCGCTCGGCCTCGGCCACGCCGATCTCTTGCCGACGGGCGGCGGCTTCCCCGTCGTCTATGCCCGACTGGAAGGCAATGGGCCACGCATCCTCAATTTCTACAATCACTACGATGTCCAACCCGCTGAACCGCTCGACCTCTGGCAGTCCGATCCGTGGGGCGCGGAAATTCGCGATGGCAAGCTCTACGCGCGTGGCGTCGCGGATAACAAGGGGAACACCATCGCGCGCATCTGCGCCCTGGAAGCGATGAAGGCGGTGCGCGGCTCCCTCCCCTGCACGGTGCAGTTCTTCGTCGAGGGCGAGGAGGAGATCGGCTCCGTCCATCTGCATCATTTCGTCGAGGAATACGCACATCTCATCCCGGCGGACGGCTGCATCTGGGAGTTTGGCGGCAAGGACGCCAGCGAGCGGCTGACGATGAGCCTCGGATTGCGCGGCATCTGCTACGTCGAGATGCGCTGCACGGGCGCAAACACGGACTTGCATTCGTCCGTCGCGAACGGCGTCGTCAATCCGGCGTGGCGGCTCGTCTGGGCGCTCGCGACAATCAAAGCGCCTGACGGCCATGTACTTATTCCCGGTTTCTACGACGAGGTGCTGCCGCCGCCACCGGAAGCCGTCATCGCCCTCGAAGAGATGCCGAATAACGAGCAGGCGTTCCTGCGGCGCGTCGGGCTGACGCACTATCTCGACAACCTGACCGGCGTGCCGCTCCGCGTCCGCGACCGCTTCCAGCCGAGTTGCACGATCTCCGGCTTTCTCTCGGGCTACACCGGCCCCGGCTCAAAAACCGTCCTACCGTCACAGGCGATGTGCAAGGTGGATATGCGCCTCGCGCCCGGCATGACGCCGGAGAAGACCTACGAACGGCTCTGCCGGCATCTCAAAGACCACGGCTTCGACGACATCGAAGTGGAACTCCTCGGTCCGGAGATGCCCTCGATGTCGCCGATAGACTCCGAGATCGTCAAAGCGGTCGTGGAAACCGCCAACGAGGTCTATGGGCAGGAGCCGGTGATTGATCCAATCTCGCCGGGCAGTGGACCATCGTATCTCTTGTGCGACAAGTTCAGTATCCCAATGGCGGGCGCAGGCGTCGGCTACAGCCAGAGCAATGCTCACGCCCCGAACGAAAACATCCGCATCGAAGATTACATCCAGGGCATCAAACACATCGCCCTGATCCTCGACCGCTTCGGCGCGGGTGCATAGAGTGGCGGTAGGAGAGTACCGCTGTATCCTGTTGCCGGTTCGTGGCTCAGAGGTATCAACGGCGGCGGTGCATGCCGCGATGCTCGCCCGCGCGACGGATGCGACGGTGGCGATCCTCGGGGTCATAGACACGAGCGATGGGTTCTCGTTCAGCGCCGAAGGAAGGGACGCTTATCAACGGCGGCGCGTCGAGGCGCACACGGCGATTGAAGCGGCGAGTGCGCTAATCCGGGCCGCCGGTGTGCGGCGGGTCGAGCATCTCATCATGGATGGCGTACCGGCTGAGGCGATCCTCGAAGTCGCGGACGAGCAGGGTGCGGACGTGATCGTCCTCGGCGGCACGCGTGCTATGCTTGGCAATACATCCAATAGTGTAATCGGGCATGTTCTTCAGCACGCCCGATGCCCGGTAGTGATCGTTCCCGCAGAAAGGACCCCCCGCTGATGGATACCAGCCGCGATGAGGCGCGCCGCCGCGATGCCGCCGATCCACTGAGGGCGTATCGCGACCATTTTTACACCCAACCGGGCACGATCTATCTCGATGGAAACTCGCTCGGTCTCCTCTCGCACGATGCGGAACGGACGCTGCTGCGCGTGCTCGAGGAATGGAAGACGAAGGGTATTGAGGCGTGGATGAACGCCGACCCGCCATGGTTCACGCTCACGGAGGAATTGGGCGCGTTGATGGCCCCGCTCGTCGGCGCCGAGCCGGATGAGGTGATCGTCACGGCGAGCACGACCGTCAATCTCCACGCGCTCGTCGCTACGTTCTACCGGCCAACGCCGGAGCGGCGGAAAATCATCGCCACATCACTCGATTTTCCCTCGGACATCTACGCCTTGCAGAGCCAGATTCGCCTGCATGACGGCGATCCTGCCCGCGATCTCGTTATCGTACAGAGCCGGGACGGGCGGTTGATCGAGGAAGCGGAGATCATCGCCGCGATGGCGCCGGATGTCGCAATGGTCATTCTGCCCGCCGTTTATTACCGCAGCGGCCAACTCCTCGACCTTGCCCGCCTCACCGCCGCCGCGCATGAGCGGGGCATCTTGATCGGCATAGACGGCTGCCATTCCGTCGGCCTTGTGCCGCACGCATTCGACCGCTGGGGTGTGGATTTCGCCTTCTGGTGTACCTATAAATATCTGAATAGTGGCCCCGGTGGCACGGCGGGTTTGTACGTCAACCGGCGGCATTTCGGTGTCGCGCCCGGTATGGCGGGTTGGTGGGGCAGCGACAAGACGACGCAGTTCGATATGTCCCACACATTCACCGACGCGGGAAATGCCGGTTCATGGCAGATTGGCACGCCGCCCCTCCTGAGCACCGCGCCCCTGCATGGCTCGCTGCTGATGTTCGCGGAGGTGGGGATCGAGAACATCCGCGCTGCCTCCCTTGCCCGCACGGATTACCTGATCGCCCTGATCGAGGCGATGGGTCTCACCGACGCGCCGTATCACTATGGCATTGGCACGCCACGCGATCACTCCCGGCGTGGCGGGCATGTCGCCGTCGAACACGCGGAGGGTACACGGATCGCTAAAGCACTTAAGACGAAGGGCGTCATCCCCGATTTCCGCCCGCCGAACATCGTCCGCCTCGCGCCCATTGCCCTCTACACCTCATATGACGAATGCTGGCAGGCCGCGCAGCATCTGAAGGCGATCATTGACGAGCGATCCTACGAAGCCTTTCCCATTGGCCGCGATCTGGTGGCGTAGGCCGCCGGCTGCGGCTACCGCCTTTAGAATTTCGCCGCCGGATCGGGGCGCGTCGCGACCATCAGGTATTCGCGGTCATTCTGCCAGCGGACTTCCGGGGCATCGAACCCCTGCGCCGCGAGCATCCCGGTCAGTTTCTCGACGCCGATCCGCCGGGGTTTCGGCGGGCCGTTTCCTTCCGGCGCGTCTTCGCGAAATTCGAGGATCGCGACAATGCCGCCGTGCCGGAGGACGTGATGCATCTGCACGATCATATGTTCCGGCGGCGTGATTTCGTGCAGGACGAAGGCGATGAAGCAGCAATCGAGGCTGCCCTCCGGCATCGGCAGGTCGTGATGCAGGTTCACATGCATCACGCGCACCGTCGGCGGCAGGTTCTTCGAACCCGCGACGCGCAACATTTCCTCGCTCTGATCGAGAGCGAAGACGCGGCCCGTCTCGCCGACCGCCTTCGCCAGTTCGGCGGTGAAGAGGCCCGTGCCGCAGCCGAGGTCCGCGACGTGCATGCCGTGGCGCAGGCTGAGGCGGCCAATCATCGCCGGTGGATCGAGGCGTTCGAGACGTTCCGGCGATTCCATCCGCTGCCACTTCGTCGTGTCGAAGATATGGGCATGGTCGCCCTGCTGCTCCGCCATGTTATTCATCCCTCCGATATTCAACGCCGGTATCCACCGGCACGAGGCCGAGCAGTTGCGCCAGCCCCAATGAAGTAACGTTGTCCGTGAACGCCGTCCATTGCGGGAGCAAACCCTTCGCCGCCACCGCTGTCATGAGGGAATGCGCGCAGGCCGTCGCATACCCCTTGCCACGCGCGTTTCGGTCGGTATGCGCGCCGACCTCCGCGTACGGCGGGGCAATCGCCCATGTCGCGGCGATGGCGACGAGATTGCCCCCCTCCTCGACACCATCCGCCAGTCCCTCGGCGAGCAGCGCGGCAACGCTTCCGAAGGCGTCCGTCAGCCACTCCCCCTCGCCGCGCAGCAGCCGCGTGACTGCGGCGGCATCGGGCGGGCCGAGCGGCCGCGTGTGAATATGCGTCCGCTCCAATGGCGGCAATTGCCAACCATCCGTCGCGGCAAGAATCGTGAGGTCCGTGCGTTGATCGCCGAACAGCGTCTCGTTGATCAGTCGCTCCGTTTGAGCATCCGAGACCCAGAGGCGGCTGATACCCGGCTCCTCCGCGAGAAAATCCCGGAGCGGTTCCGCGTCACCGAGCGATAGGAGGTACGCGCCACTGAGTGATGGCGCGGGCATTATCACCGCCGCCGCGTGCGGGCGCAGAAGGTCGTCCACCATCACCCGCGCCCCGCCCGAGCGCAACAAAAACCGCGCCGCCGTATGCCACGGGCGCGGCTCCAGACGAGCAAGCAGAGCGGGGAATCGGTCGCGCGGGTAATCTTGCATCGCGTTTGCACTCCAACCCATCGAGAAATGAGAGACGACATCGCCCATGATACCAGAACATCCCACACGATCATCCGGCAGGCGGGAAACGAACGTTTCAGAGTACACTATGGTGGAATGGAACCGGGGTTGAGAGGAAGGGCCGACGATTCGGGAGAGGAGACGCGGTGTGCCACTCGGGCTAACGATGGAAGAAATCCAGATGCTGATCGCCGAAGCGGCACAGACGACGCCGGATATCGGGCCGGACGGCGAGGAAATGAGCGATCCCGAATACGTGACGGCCTACTTGCTCAATATCATCATCCCGCTCCTGCGCGACAACAACCTGCGTATCGAGGAGCAATTACGCGCCGCAGGGATCGTCATCCCCGAAATGCACCCGGCCACAGACGAGACGTCGAACCCCTGATTGCTCCTGCCCCGGAAACACAACGCCCCGGCCATCGTGCCGGAGCGTTGGTGGCTTTTCCTAGTGACGTAGGGCGCTGATTCCTCAGCCCGCAGTCCTGTCCCCTTATGCGGTCACACCGCCGGCGATCTTCTTCAGTTCGTCCACCAGCAATTGGTTCCAGGCCGCGGTGCGCTCGGCGCGCAGTTTCGTGCTTTCCGCGCCCCATGCCTGCCGGGCCTCCGGGGAGAGGTCGCCGAAATCGGCGTTTTGCGGCGCGTTGTACTCGGGATGGGCGGCGAAAAAGGCATTGCGAGCCGCTGTGGATTCCGCGGTCTGGGCGGCGGGGCGCTCGATGAAATGGCCGAGTTCGTGCATCTGCTGATCGAAGAAGACGACGACGGGAATGGACTTGAACTTGCCTTCCTTCAGGTATTGGTTCATCAGGTCTTCGTTCTGATCGCGCAGAAAGACCCGGACATTCAATTTGCCGGATTCATTCGCCAATTTGCCAAGTACCGGCAGCCCCGCGATCACGTCGCCGCACCAGTCTTCGGCGATGACAAGGGCGTTGAGTTTCTCCGGCAGATTCTTGAAGGCCGCGACATCGTCAGGCTTCAGTTGCACCTTGCCCTCGTTTTCGACAAAGCGCTCTTTATTCTGCGTCATCTGATCCACATACTGCTGATAGGTCAGACCTTCGTTGAACCGTTCCTGGGTTACTGCCATCGAGCACTTCCTCCTGGGGTGTAGCTGTGACAACGTCCGTACGATCCATGATCGCCCATGGGGTCGCATTTCTCTGCAACGTACCGAACTGCTCTCTGTATTCCCCCTCCTCATTCACCGCGCGCTGCGAGAGCGTATTGGTGATGGCGGAAAAACGGTGCTAGTCGCGGTGGAAGCGGATAATCTCGCCCGTTATTCCCTCGTCCGTGACCTGGAGCAGGCCATAGGAGAAGGACAGTTCCTTGCGGCGGTCGGTCGGGGAACCGGGGTTGAACATCAGCACCCCATCCACCTGCTCATTCATCGGCTGATGGCTGTGCCCGAAAATGATGCACGCGACATCGCTGAATGAGCGGCGGGCGCGCTCCGCCGTCGTCCTGCCCATCCCGCCGTCTCCATGCACGACGCCGATCCGCCACGGCCCAACCGCGACAATCCGCTGCACGGGCAGCCGCATGCGCACGTCCGGCGATTCCATATTGCCGCGTACCGCGAGCACGGGCGGCCCCAACCGCCGAATGCGCTCCAACGCATCGAGCGTCGTCAGGTCGCCCGCGTGGAGAATCAGGCCGACATTGCGCATCGCATGCGTGACGAGATAGGGCAGTTCCCGCGCGCGGGAGGGCATATGGGTATCGGCGAGCACGCCGATGGTGAGCGGCGGCGTCCAGACGCGCTCCTCCGCCGGTGGTGGCGGCGGCAGAGGCGGGAACTGCGAGTTGTCCGCGCCCGTGCGCAGATTCACACTCCCCGGCACCGGCGGGCGATAGGAGCCTGGCCCCTTCGGACGATTAGGGGGATCCGATTCGTTCACCAAAACCCTCCGGGGAAGGACTAAGGACTGAAGCCACCATCCCATACGGTCGGATAATACCACGGCTGCATGGTATACTTACCGTCCGGCAGCCGTGCCTGCCGGCAGTCGTTACTACGATGAGGCGAGGCCACTCAGTCCTCAGTCCTTAGTCCTACCGCGACCGAAGGGAGCAATAGATGGCATCCGCATCGTCCTTCGATATTGTCTCGAAGTTCGACCGGCAGGAATTGAAGAATGCCGTGGATCAGGCGCAACGTGAGATGATGACGCGCTACGACCTGAAAGATACGAAGAGCGAGATCGTCCTCGATGACAAGGCGATCACCATCACCGCACCATCCGATTATGTCGTCTCGACAATCCGCGACTTGTTGGAGAGTAAGGTGCTGCGGCGGCAGTTGTCGCTCAAAATCCTCGATCCGGGCAAAGTTGAGGAGATCTCGGGCGCGCGCGCGAAGCAGGTCATCACCCTCAAAGAGGGACTTCCGGAAGACCTCGCCAAGAAGATGACGAAGACGATCCGCGACGAGTTCAAGAAGGTTCAGCCGCAAATCCAGGGCGACGCCATCCGCGTCCAGGCCAAAGCGCGCGACGATCTCCAGGGCGTCATCCAATACTTCCGCACCCACGAGGACGATTATCCCGTCGCCCTCCAATTCGTCAACTATCGGTAGCATATTTCTCCCCCTTCCCTCGGAGGGAAGGGGGCTGAGGAGTTAGGTTCTCTTGCCAAAGCAGCGCACGTATCACATTTTGACGCTCGGTTGCGCGAAGAACGCCGTGGACTCCGAGGGCATGCATAGCGTGCTCTCCCGACGCGGCTACGAGGCGGTGACGACGCCCCGCGCGGCGGAGGTCGTCATCGTCAATACGTGCGGGTTCATCGGGCCGTCGCGGGACGAATCTATGGGCGTGCTGCGCGATCTAGCGGGGCGCAAGCGACTGGGGCAGGTACTCGTCGCGGCCGGTTGCCTGCCCGCCCTCCCCGGCTGGGAACAGACGGTGCGAGACGAACAGGGCGTTGACGGCGTCATCCGCACGCAGCAATGGAGCGGCATCGCCGATCTCGTGGACGAGTTGACGGGCCGGGAGCGCGTGCCGGAGACGTGGGTCGCCAGCCGTCTCGCCGCCGATAGCGCCGCGAGCGGGATGATTCCCCTGCCACTCGCCGAAATCGGCGCTGATGGCCTGATCGCACCTTTCAACCGCGCCGCAGGCAGGCCGAGTGCGTATGTGAAGATCGCGGACGGCTGCAATCATACCTGCGCCTTCTGCACGATCCCCTCAATCAAGGGGCCGAGCGTCTCCAAGCGGCCAATTGCCGTCCTCGAAGAGGTGCAGGCGCTCGTCGCGGGCGGCACCAGAGAGGCGGTCTTCATCTCGCAGAATACCGGCGCCTACGGGCAGGACCTGGAGCCTCGCACGACGCTCGCGCAATTGCTCGCCTGGGTCTGCGAGGAGACGCCGGAACTCCCCTGGCTGCGGATGCATTATCTCTACCCGACGCATATCAATCCGCAGTTGATCGAGACGCTGGCGACGCATGACCAACTCGTGCCGTATATAGATTTCCCCTTGCAGCATGCGCACCCGGCAATCCTGCGTACAATGGGCCGCCCCTCCGACGCCGCCCAGACGCGCCGCACGATTGCCACACTGCGCGAGCGCATCCCGGATATCGCCCTCCGCACGACGTTCATCGTCGGCTATCCGGGCGAGACGGAGGAGCAGTTTCAGACGCTGCTCGATTTCATCGCGGAGATGCGATTCGATCATGTCGGCGCGTTCATGTACTGCAACGAACCGGGTACTCGCGCCGCGCTCCTGCCGGACGATGTGCCCCCCGAGGTCAAGCAGGAGCGATACGCCCGCCTGATGGAGACACAGCGCGCGATCTCGCTCGCCAATAACCGCGCGCTCGTCGGTCGCACGCTCGACGTGTTGATCGAGGGCGAGGGTGAAGTTGAGGACGAAACAGGCGCGACCGTCCCGATCAGCGCCGGGCGTGCGAAGCGGCACGCGCCGGAAGTGGATGGCCTCGTCTTCATCGCGGGTATTCACCCGGTCGGCAGTATCGTCCCCGTGCGCATTACCGAGGCCGACGAGTACGACCTCTGGGGCGAAGCGCCCGAACTCGTCGCCGCAGCGCCCCACGCCGTATCCCGGCCCCAAGCGAAACGACGCCGCCATCAATGAGCCAGGCAGAACGGGGAGTAATCGTCGAGTCGGCATTGCTGCAACGCGGGTTGCGCCTTGAATACGCGACGCTCGGCTGGAATGTCGTTGGGGTAGGCATCGTCATCGCGGCGGCAATCGCGGCCCGGTCGGTGGCGCTCGCGGGCTTCGGGCTGGACTCCGTAATCGAGATTTTCGCGTCCGTGATCGTCGTCTGGCAACTGAAGGGCTTGAACGAATATCGGGAACAACGGGCGCTCCGCCTGATTGGTTGGGCATTCTACGCGCTGGCGGTCTACATTCTCATCCAGGCGGCCTATGTTCTCGTCCTCCGGGCACATCCTCACACATCGGTACCCGGCATCCTCTGGCTGGGAGCGACGCTCCTGGCAATGCTCCTGCTCGCCGCCGGGAAACGCGCTACCGGCGCGAAACTGGGTAACACCGTCCTGATGACCGAGGCGCACGTCACACTGATAGACGCATATCTCGCCGGAGCCGTCCTGATTGGCCTCATGCTGAACGCGCTTGTAGGCTGGTGGTGGGCGGACCCGCTCGCCGGGCTGGTAATTGTCTATTACGGCGTCAAAGAAGGCATCGCCGCGTGGCAGAGCGAGGGGTAAATGATATTTGACCGGTGGAGCAGGCTGAAGCCTGCTCCACCGATACGCAACTCGCTATGTCGTCTGTGTCAGGCCGTTTTCGGACGATAAGAGGCGTGTGACTTGATTAATCAGTTCGTCAATGTCGAATGGTTTCAAGAGCAGCCCGACGCCCTTTTCCGTCAGATATCCCTGAATTTCCTGCGCCTTGCGGATCTCCGCCGTGCAAATGAGGACGGGGACTTTCGCGGTGTCGCGGTGCATCTTCATCTTTTGCAGCGTCTGCCAGCCGACATATTCACGATCGAAGACGAGATCAAGAATGACCAGATCGGGCGCGATATCAATGATCTTCCGCAGGTCCTCGACGGCAAAGCCGAGCGCGGTGACCTGATACCCCTCATCTTCCAGGATCATACGGAAGAGATCGAGGATTTCCTGGGTGTCGTTCACAACGAGAATATGCTTGCCTCCCGCCATCCCCACGGCATCCGGCATTTTCCATCACCTCCCCGCGCCTAGTGTCACCAACGAGCGCACATTCGTCAAACTGCTTGCCAATGCGTGATTGGCAAAGGGCCTATCACAGCGGCGGGATCAGTCATCTTCCCGATGCGGCCAGACGGGGCGGAACAGCACCCACTGGCCCGGATCGTGCGCAATCACTCCCTCGATATTCGCGAGCATCCGACGCATATTCTCCGCGATGTCCGCTGCCATGTTGCCGCTACGCTGCAGGGGGATATGGCGCAGAATGAAGCCGTAATGATTCCCCTCGAGGCGCGGCGCCATGACCGTCACAATCTCCGCGCCCGTCGCGAGTGCCATACGGATATGTCCCATCGGGAGGGTTGTCGGCGCGCCGAACAGGGTCACAGGCGCGCCGGTGCCGCTCCAATCGCGGTCCACGACCATCCCCACTACTCGACCCGCTTTCAGCCCCTTCATCACGCGCCGGACGCTGCCCGGTTCCTCGATCTGTTCGATCTGCCAGCCGCGCGACTTCCGCAGATACGTCACGGAATCGTGGACGAAATGGGAGGTCGTCCGCCCGATAAGGAGCGAGGCATCGTAGCCCCGGTTGATGATGAACTGCCCCATGATGTCGAACGCGCCGTAATGGGCGGTGCAGATAATCACGCCGCGCCCCGTCGCTAACGTCTCCTCGATCATCGTCCAGTCGCCATCGAAGCGTACTTGCTTTTCCAGCCGTTTGAGTGAGACACGGGGCACGCGCAAGAGATCGAATCCATTGCGCGCCTGCATCCGAAAGGCCCGCCGCACCGCGCCCTGCACGGCGATCGGCGACGCGTCCATACCCATGACGTGGCGCATGTTGTCCGCGACATTGGCACGGAGATTCTTGTTGCGGTTATAGAAGTAGTCGCCGAACCGATCCGCCCCCCAATAGCCGACCGGGCGGGGAATCGCGAGCAGCATGACGCTGACGACTTGCGCGGCATAGTTGCCAAACCGCCGCAGCCATCGGGGCGGCGCGTCTATCCATGATTGGATCACGCCGCGCACGTTCATACGAATGCCTCAATCTGCCAGCCGCGCGCTGTCGCTTCCTTGCGTAGCCGGGCGTCCGGATTGACGCAGATTGGGTGGCCGACGAGGGCCAGCATCTCCGCGTCCGTGTAATGATCCGCATAGGCATACGACGCCGCGAGATCGAGGTTGCGATCGTCCGCGAACCGTTTGATGAGCAGCGCTTTCGCCCGCCCATACGGGTGCGGCCCCTCCAGCCGCGTCGTCAGTTTCGGCTCGCGCCCCGGTGTCGAGGCGGCCTTGACCGCCAGCCGCGTGGCGATGACGTGGTTAATGCCGAGGAACTCTGCCATCGGCTGAAGAAGAAACCAGAGCGAGCCAGACAACATCACCGTCGTATGCCCCTGCGCCCGATGCGCCGCGACGGTCTCGATGCCGCGCGCCGCGAGGCGCGGGCGGATATCTCGCACGAAACAGTCCTCCCCCAGTTGCTGCATTTCGGCGAGGTCTTTGCCGCGCAGGTACGGGCGGTGCCGCCGGATGCTCTGCGCGATCCGCGATGGTGTTGGGCGCAAATGCCGCAGCGTAAAGCCCGCGGTCAGCAAGGCTTCGCGCGGGCCGAGTTCCCGCTTTTCCCAGAGATAGCGGAGGAACAACCGCTCGGCAGTCGTCCCCGGCAGGAGCGTGCGGTCCACATCGAAGACCGCACCAATGAAGGCCGCTGGCGTCTCGCCTTGTGGGACGACCGGAATCTCGGTCGCCTCGACGACCGCGCGATTGCCGACGAGCGGCACGGTCGTCTCGACGGCTTCGGGCAGATTTGATGGATTGGAACGAATGCGGCTGCCGGGCTGGTCACTCACCGGAAGCCTCCGGTGGGAAGAATTCACTATCACCGCGCGTATCGCGCCCCATGCGAAACCGCTCGCGCATCAGGCGTTGCTCTGGCGCCTGGCCGCGCAGATATTCCCACGAGTCATAGACGACCGGCAGGCCGCGCACAAACGAGAGGATAACCGCGCTGTAGACAAAGAACCACGTCGCGAAGCGGCCTCCGGCGGTATCGTACGGCAGAAGGAACCCGTTCGTATGCGGGAGCCGCGCGCCGAACAGTCCGGCGAGAAAACCGAACGCGAGCACCTTCGCCACGCCGTAAAAGGCGCGCATGAAGCGCGAGCCGGTCAGCCACTGCGTCACGGGGGAGCGCATCATCGAATTCTTGCCGAACGCCGTCTTACCTTCCTTTAAGCCGAGAGAACGCATGGCGTCAATGATGAAGCCGCGCGTCATCATCGCCAGGGGAATCCAGACTTTGATGATGCCGAGATGGGCGAAGACGATCCAGAAGGTCATCTCCACGACACGATCGCCGGCGATGTCGAAGACCGCGCCGAACTCGTCCGCCCGGCCCCGCCGCCGCGCGACGATACCATCGAGCGCGTCGGACGCGACGATGAGATAGATGAGCACAACGACGCACGAGACGGCCAGCGGCTGCCGCGTATACAGCAGACCAACCGTCCCGAAAAGCACGATGAGCCGGATAACGGTGATCAGGTTCGCCAAGCGCGTAGTCCGCCCCGTTCAGCGCGCCGCTCGGTCGCGCGGCCTCGCCGTGTCAATCTCCAACGCGGCACGAGTATAGCATAGGGAAGGGGAAAGGACTGAGGACTGAGGACTAAGGACTGAGGGCGATTCACGCCCGCTGTCGGCTGCCCGCTGCCTGCTCGCTCATTGCTCCTCTAGCGATGCAGGAGCGTAAGGAGGACGACCCAGGCGATGGCGGCGATGAGCGCGCAGCCAAGGGTGAGGAGACGGGCGGCGAAGCGGTCGTAACGATAGACCGCCCATGCGAGCGCGGTATTCGCGGCGAGGACGATCGCCACGATGAAGGGGATCGTCCATAACTCGCGCTTCTCTCCGATCCGGTTCGGCTGGCTCGATCCAGCGGGGCCGAAGTGCAGGGCGATCTGATTCGGCAAGTGCGCGTAGCGCAAGGCGATAAAGGCGATCATCGCGCCCGCGAGGATGATTGCCGCGAGAAGAAATGCGAGCGCGGGCCGATCCGCGAGGAGCGACCCCACCCCCGCATCTGGCGCGACGATCACGCGGCGGCTGCCGGTGCTCGTCACCTCCGATGGATAGGGAAATGAGCCGCTCTGCTGCGCCGCGCCCGGTTGCATGCCCACGCGCGGCATCGGCCCGCTCGTGTATGGGCTTTGCGGGATCGGGCCGGACGGTGGCACGGCGTACGCCCCGCTCTGATAGACCGCCTCGGGCGGCGCGACCGGGAATTGCCCGCTCCGGCGATCATCCGGGGCACCCATCGCTGGGGGCATGGGAAATGGCCCGCTACGTGTCGCCTCAGGTGGGGGCGGGATCGGGAATGCGCCACTGCGATAGGCGTGCTCGTCCCCACGTGCGGCGGGGAACGCGCCACTCTGCCGCGGCGGCTGCGCGGGAAACTGCCCGGAATACGGCCCACGCGGGGGCTGATCTGGCGCCGGTTCCTGCGTCGGGAACTGACCGGAATATGGGCCGGCGGGGGGAGCAGGGCGGCGGGCGGGCGCGTCCGGTTGCACCTCTTCGGGGGTAGGCCACCCGAAGCGGTCATACTGCGGCGCGATCTGCGGCTGCGGCCCCGGATACACGCGATCCGACGGTGCGGGGTCGGTATCAGCGATCGGGCCGCCCGCTTCGGCCCCGGCTGGCTCGGTATCGTCGTCGGGATGATGCGTCAGCTCCGGCGGCGATTCCGCGCGGATACCCGGCGGTAGCCCACTCCATCCCGTGGCGCGCGGCGGAACGGTATCGCCCTCGCTCGCCACCGCATCTGGCTCGGACGGTGACTCACCAGACGCCGCGATATCAGGCGTCTTGTCGTGTGCGGTAACCGTCTCCGGCTTCCGGGGGCGCTTGGCCCGCCGTATGCGTTCCTGCCGATCATTTGGCCCCGTCGGTGGCATCAGTGAGTGGCCGCCGGCGTTCGCGCGCCCGCATACACGGGGGTACACCAGTCGCGGTGCTCCGGCAATTTGCCGCGCACCGCCTTGAAGAAGACCTCTTGCAACCGTCGCGTGATCGGCCCGACCGCGCCATCACCAATCGGGCGATGATCCACGGACGTGACGGGCGAAATCTGCGCGCCGGTGCCGCACAGGAAGAGTTCGGAAACGGCATAGAGTTCGCTGCGATCAATCTGCCGCTCGATGACCGGACTATCGAGGTCATGCGCGAGCGTGATGATCGAAGCGCGCGTGATGCCAACGAGGATATTGCCCGCGCCGGGTGGCGTGACGAGCGCGCCATTGTCCACAATGAAGAGATTTTCCGCGCTCCCTTCGGAGACATGCCCATCGCTTGAGAGCATAATCGCTTCATCGAAGCCATTGAGTTCGGCTTCGGTGCGGGCGAGGGCGGAGTTGATGTAGATGCCGGTGATCTTGGCCCGCGCCGGGGCCGCGTTATCCTCGATGCGCGTCCACGAGGAGACGCACGCCTTCAGACCCTTGTCCGTGTCGAGATAGTTCCCGAGCGGACGCGTGTAGATCGTCAGGGCATCGGCATCAATATTGACGCGCGGGCCGAGTTCCATCGAGTCCTTATAGGCGAGCGGCCGAATATAGATGTCGTAACGCGCATCGTTGCGGCGCATCAGTTCGATGGTCAGGTCGCAGAGATCGTCCGCACTCATCTTCAGGTCAATCATCAGCGTGCGGCATGAGCGCAGAAGCCGCTCGTAATGCGCCTTCAGATGGAAGAGGTAGAGTTCGTTATCCTGCTCATTCCAATATCCCCGAATGCCCTCGAAGCATCCCGTGCCGTAGTTGAAGGCATGGGTCATCACACTGATTTTCGCCTCGCTGAGCGGGACGAATCCGCCATTGAACCAACAAAGCGGATCGTTCGCCGTTGCTGTCATCGTTTGCCATCCTTTCGTCCACAAACCCCCGCGGCACTGGTCTCGCTATCATACCATGTGTCGCGCGGGAGGAAACCTCACCCCCGGCCCCTCTCCATTGCTTGGCAGCAATGGAGAGGAGTGACTCACTGAGAGTGTCGTGACATTCCCCGAACACCCCTGCCTTCCGAAGGTTGCTCCCCCTCTCCTTTAGCCCCACGGCAAAGGAGAGGGGGCCCGGGGGGTGAGGTTCTCTACGGCGTTGGTGTGGCCGTCGTACTCGTGCTGGTGCCGTTCGCCGGGGCGGCAGGTGAGGCAGGCGGGGCAGGCGTACCTGCCGCCCCAGTCGCCGCCGGTGTCCCCGCTCCCGGCGTACCGCTCGGTTCCGGCGTTGGCGGGGCGGGCGTGAAGGTCGGCGTCGCGGGCGCGCCTGCGGGTGGCTCGAATCCGGTCGGCGGCGATGGAATCGGCGTGGGCAGCGATTGCTTCAGTTTCGCCTTTGCCGTCTCAGCGGTCAGCCAGTCCGCGAACGCCTTATCGCGCAGTTGACGATAGACAGCGTCTTCGAACTCGCGATCCGCCGGGTGATCGGTCACGGTGATGATGTCCCAGCCGAAATCGGTCTGCACCGGATCGCTGACTCCATTGACGGGCAGCGCGAATGCCGCGTCCTCCAATGGTTTGGGCAGGATGCCGCGCGGGACATAGCCAAGATCGCCGCCATTCGGTTTCGTCGTCGTATCTGTACTCAATTCAGTGGCGACCGTCTGGAAATTCTGCCCCTGCGTGACGATGCGATTGCGGGCATCCTGCGCCGCTTCCTTCGTCGGCAGGAGAATGTGATATGCGTGGACTTCCTCGCCGTGCGTCGGCGATTTCGCTTCGAGCGCTTCACGCGCCTTCTGCCGAGCGAGGGCGGGCTTGATGATGAGCCGTTTGTAATCGCTCAGGCTCATACTCGCGTCTTTCTGGCGCTCCTTGACGAAATCAGCGAGTGAGGCGGTCGAGGTGGCGCGTGCCTCCTGATTCGTTGGTGTCTGCGTCGGCACCGGTGTTTCG
>JAICJW010000478.1 GCA_025928215.1 Chloroflexia bacterium
CTCCTTAACGAACGGCACCATCAGGGTGGTGAAGAAGCCTTCTCCAATCATCGCCACGCCGATCGTTGCGAATATCGCCGTGACCGTCGGGTCGGCGCGCATCAGCCGCATACCGTCCCGCCATTCTCCCAGAACGGCCGTCCACGACGTGCCCCGCCCGACAGTATCGGCGCTGCGCGCGGGTAGGACGATACAGACGATCAGTAATCCCGAAATGAGGAATGACGCGCTATCAATCCAGACAACACTGGCCAGACCGAACAGCCCGAAGAGCACGCCGCCGAGCGCGGGCGCGGTCAGGCGCGTCAACTCGCCGCTCAACGCATTGAGCGAGTTGGCGGCGATTAAGTCCGGCTCGTCAACGAGCAGCGGGATGACGGCGTTTTTTGCGGGATTGAAGAACTGCGCGATCGTCGCCTGCGTGAAGGCAACGAGATAGACGACCCAGAGCCAGTGGACGGAATGGACAGTCAACAAGATGAGCATGAGAGCCGCCCGCAGCAGGTCGGCGGCGATCATCGTCCGCCGGCGATCCCAGCGGTCCACAAAGACGCCGGCGACCGAGCCGAGCAGCACGCGCGGCAGGTTCGACGCCATGAACATCGCCCCCGTCGCCAGCGCGGAGCCGGTCAGATCGAAGATGTAAAACGGGAGCGCGACCAGCAGCACCCAGTCGCCGAAAACCGAGGTCAGTTGCCCGATCCAGAAGAGCGAGAAGTTCCGTTGTCGCAAGACCGTCAGCATCATCGCCTCCGTGGAAAGAAGCTGGGGAGAACCGCAAAGACCCATACCGCCCATACCGCCCAATGGGCGCCTGCACCCGCGCAAAGGGCGCAAAGAATAAGAGAAAAGCACCCGTCTTTCAACCCCCGTTTTTTCCTTTGCGGTTCAAGGGGTTTCTCTCCTGCTCATGTCGTGGAGGGCCGGGATGAAGAACGTTGCGATACCGAGGGCGAATTCAGCGAGTATCAGGGTGGTGATGGTCCCTTTGAGGCCGAAGGCTTCCACGGCGAAGCCGCCCAGTGCCATCCCCAGCGGTTGCGCGACGGACGCAATGGCGGAGAAAGTGCTGAAGACGCGCCCGCGTAGCGCCTGCGGAATGCGCTCGTGCCGGATCGTCACCATGAGCGGATTGATCGGCCCGGCAAAGACGCTGCCGAGCGCGAGCGCGCCAACAATGAGGGGCAGCGAAGTAGTGAAGACGAGGGTGATCCACGGTAATGGCGCGACGATGGCGGCGGTGATCCAGAGTGCGCGCCGGGGTAGCCGGTGGCCAATTGCGCCGTAGAGCGTCGCGCCGATCACCTGCCCCGCGCCCGTCGCCGCGACGATGATACCGAGTTTCGCCGCGCTGCCATACACCTGCTTGGCGAAGACGGGTAGGACGACGCCGAACAACGGGCTGCCGAACATGTTACCGATCGCGACGCCAACTGCGAGCACAAAGAGCAGGCGGTCGCCACGCAGGAAGCGCAACCCCGCGACTAATTCATCGCGGTATTTGCCGCGTGCTGCATCCTTCATCCCCGAAGCGACGCGCGGAATGAGCGCACTGACGATCACCGCCGATGCCGCGAATGAGGCCGCATCCAGCCAGAGGACATTGCCCGTGCCGATAATGGCGATCAATAATCCGGCGATGGGGGGGCCAAGTAAAATTGAGAGATATTGGATGCCCTCGAAGGAGGCGTTGACTCCTTCGAGTCGCCGGCGCGCCAGTGTCGCCAGTTCCGGCAGCATCGCGCGGCGGGCGGTCAGGCCGGGGATAGCGAGCAGGTTGCCGAGGAAGACAAATGCGAGCAGTTGCCAGAAGGCGAGGCCAACGGTGTGATAGAGGAGCGGGATGCTGACGATGCCGGCGCCACTCACGACGTCCGCGATCACACTCGACCACTTGTAGCCGAGGCGATCCACCAATGTGCCGCCGAAAATACCGACGACGAAGGCCTGCAGCGCGACGAAACCGCCGGTGATCCCCGTCTTCGCCGCGCTGCCCGTCGTCTGGAGGACGAACCACGGCAGTGCGATCAGCGTCAGCATGCTGCCGAGCAGCGAGATGACATTGGCAACCAGCAGCGCCGTGATCGGCGTGCGGCTCGTCGGCGCGACAGTGATTCTTTCGATAGTCGCTGTTTGCATTGACGACCGCTCCATCTCCTATGCCGAAGACCAAACCGGCATGAACGGAGATTAACCGATCAGGGCGAGCTTGTCAATATTATTCAGAATAACGTTGATAAAATCAATCTATATCTGATCGAACGCGGCTAATCATCACAAATTGTGCAGCCCAATCCAGACATTGGCGGCGATCAGCGCGCAGACGAAGAGGAAGAAGAAGACCCCGAAGGCGGCCGAATGAAGGAGCAGCCCGACGAGCGTCGAGACGGCAATCATGACCATCAGTAGCCCCGCGCAGACGACCGCGAGCCGGGCAAAGACACGCCCCCGCCGCTTCTCACGCTTGAGGCTGAGGATGGCATCGCGCACCGCGACGGCTGCGGGTGACGGCGCGTCAATCGGCGCGGGCGCGGGCGGGGCCGCGGCATCGCGGGCGGCGCGCTCAAGGAGCGCCCGCGCATCGCCATATGACGGATCGAGGGCGATCAATCGCTGGAGTGGCGCGATTGCCTCCCACGGTCGGCCCGCGTCGAGCGCTCCCTTCCCCGCACGGTACCACTCAGCGACGAGTTGCGTGCGCGTCTTGCCGCAGCCGTTGCAGAACTTGTCGCCGATGCGCATCGCCGCGCCGCAGTTCGGGCATGGTTTCGTCAGCGGCGTGCCGCATTGGGTGCAGAAACGGTTGCCGCGCTCGTTATCGTGCCCGCACTCCGGGCAAACCCAGCCGAGCATGAGCAGTGCACCCTGACGCGGCAGCATGCGGGAGCGCGTCCGGCAGTGCGCGCAGACGAACTCGTGCGGATGCTCCGGGTCGCGGGTCAGTTCGGTACCGCCGCAGTGCGGACACAGGAGCGGCGTTGCATGGAGCGCGGGCGCGACAGTACGATCTTCCATCTGTGCAGTA
>JAICJW010000276.1 GCA_025928215.1 Chloroflexia bacterium
ATCGGGATCGTCGGCGCGATGAATCTGAAATTCCTTCTCGCGCTCGTTGGCGGCGTCTTCTTTGCCTCCCTCTTGATGCGTGACCTGACCGGCAGCCCCCTCGCGGCCTTCGCGGGTGCGGCAGTGTACACCTACGCGAACGACCAGATGCTCTCGTACTTTTCCAGCGGCGCGGAGAATTACTTAATGGGGACGGCGCTCGTACCGCTCTTCCTCTTTTTCCTCTTCCGCGCGCTCGCCCGGTCGCGCTGGTGGGGATACGCGGCCGCCGCGACAGGCACACTCCTCGCGCTCTGCCTGACCGACTGGCAGTACACGATGTTCGCGGTGCTGACCACGGTTCTCTACGTCCTCTTCATGCTCTGCACGCGGCAACCGTGGCGCGCGAAGGCGCTGATCGCCGGGAAAGCGGCGTTGATCGGCGGCGTCTGGGCGGTCGTCGTTTTCCTGCCGCTCGTCGTGCCGATGATCCGCGAATCGCGCGCGTCGCCATGGCTCAATGTCAGCGGCGAGGCAACCGCGCTCTCCCGCACGCTCATGCAGTCCTTTCAGATCGGCATCGGCAACCCCGGCTATCTCGTGCTCGTCCTGACCGCTGGCGGGTTAATCCTGCTCTGGCGGCGGGCAGCGGCGCGACCGGACCGTCCGGCGGTCCTCTTCTGGGCGATTGTCGCGGTATGCGCCTCGCTGCTCGCGCTCGGCCCGCGCCTGAGGCTGACCGCGAGCCAGAGCATTGATCTCCCGCTGCCCTACGATCCGCTGACTCGCCTGCCCGTTTTCACGGCGGGGCGGCGCCCCCAACTCTTTTACTTCATCGCCCTGCTCGCGTTCGGCGTGCTGCTTGCCTTCGCGCTCCGCGAACTCGCTCTGTGGTTCCGCATGCTCATCGCGCGGCGCAACCATGGCGCCGCGCTCACGCGATGGTCACGCGCGGTGCCGGTCGCGCTCGTCGCCGCGACCCTGATCGTCACCCTCGCGCCGTTCGCGGTTCGCAGTGGAGACGCGCGAGCGTTCCCCCTGAACACGCCGCCGTTCGAACGAGACGTGCTCGCAAAGGACCCCGGCCAGTATGCGATCCTCGAACTGCCGCTCTTTTCACCGGAGCGCGGGGCGGATTGGCCCGCCCATCAGATCGTCCACGGCAAGCAGATCTTCGATGGCAGCCTCTCGCGCGATCACAAACTGGCAAGCCCGAATATTTTCGTCACGCATGCGACGTTCTATCGAGACCTCTTCCGGGCGGGCCAGCCCGGCAAACAGGAGCAGTACCGCCCAACGAAGACGCCGGACATCCTCTCACCCCCCGATTACGCGACCATCGGCATCCCGCTCCTCAACTACTACCATGTGCGCTACATCATTCTTTACCCCGATGCCCTGCGTGCTCTGACGCCGATCGCGTTGAGCGACGCGCGCCAATTGATCGGGCAGGCGCTCGGCGCGGATGCGCGGCCGATGTATACCGATGCGATCATGGAGGTCTACCGCGTGCCGGACGCGCCGCCGCCCGCGAACCCGGTCTTTCTGGACATGGGCGACAGCGGCTGGTTCCCGGCCCAGCTCACCCCGACGAAAGAGCCGTACCGCTGGGCGGACAGCGCCAGCGGCGCTCCCGCTGAATTCCTGCTCTTCAATCTCAGCCAGGAACCGCGGCATGTCAGCGTACAGATGGCGGTGCAGAACTATGCGCAGCCGCGCACGGTGAACCTCGCGCTCAATGGCGCGCCGCTCGATCATTTCACGCTCGCCAGCCGGGGCGATCATCCCGTCTCCGTGGAGTTCGACGTGCCACCAGGCATGAACAAACTCACGCTCACCTCACCGGAGCCGCCGGTGCCGGTGCAGGAAGCGGGAGCGCAGGACAACCGGCTGCTCAGTTTCAGCGTTCGGGGAGTACGGATCGCCACAAAGTAATGTACCCTCTGAGGGATTCAGCGCGCGCGGGGGTGCGCGAAGACCGCCGCCAGGCCATGCTCCAGCGTCGTTTCGGCGTGCCAGCCGAGCAGTTCATGCGCCCGCGTGCAGTCACTGAGGATGACCGGAGTATCGGCGGGGCGCATGCGGGCGGGGTCCTGCGTGACGACGAGAGAGCTGCCGTGCAATTGCTCGATCAGCCGCACGAGGTGCCAACCGTCCACGGCGCGTTCACTGCCGAAGTTACACGTCAGGCTGCCGTGCTCGCGGCATACTGCCGCCAGCGCGATCAGGCCCCGCGCCGCGTCATCGGTGTACAGATAATCTCGTTTGCTGGCGAGATTACCGAGACGAAGCGGCCCGCCCGCCTGCACCTGCTCGATGATTGCCGGGATAAGATGCGCGTTCGTCTCCCCTGGCCCGAACTGGTTGAAGAGCCGCGCGATGCCCACCGCGATTCCGGTGCGCCGGTGGAAGAGCGCCGCCTGCTGCTCGTTCCAGAGTTTCGTGTGGCCGTAGATGTCCATCGGGCCGAGCGCGCTTCCCTCATGGAGAGGCATCTCGCTCGCCGCATAGACCGCCGCCGACGACGCGAAGACGATGGCCTCGACCGTCCCGACTGCCGCGCAGCCGTCGCAGAGCGCCTGCGTGCCGGTGACATTGATATCAATCGCGCGCCGGGGGTCGGCATTACACGCCGGAATGAAATGGAGCGCGGCGAGATGGAGGACGGTGCGCGGGCGATAGGTCGCCAGACAGTGTGCGAGGCCGTCCGCGTCGCGAATATCCCCCTCAACGATCCGCACCTGCTCGACGACCGCCGCCGGAAGGTTTGCGGGCGCGCCGCGCGTGAGATTATCGAGGATGATGACATCGTGTCCATCCGCGACGAGCCGGGCGCAGACCCGCGACCCGACGAACCCACACCCCCCGGTCACCAGCACTGGATCAACGAGCAACAGGACTTCCTCACCACGCCGCCGCACCGCATCAGGATGAATTTGGCTGCGGCCTCTCCATCTCCCGGCGCGCATTCTACCGCACACGCGCCTTCGGTGGCGCGCCCTCGTAGCGATCACGGCGCCGTCGTCTTTACGGTGCGTGCCACCTCCGCGAGAATAGCGGCGAGGATAGTGGTGTGAGGAGGAGCAAGGTGAAGCGTTTTTCTGGTGAAGCAGGATCCAGCCTGCCATCTCGGTCTTGCAGGCTGAAGCCTGCTCCACCGATATTCAGGCAGTGAATATCGTCATTGCGAGCCGGGCGGTTGCGCCGTTGCATGGCGTGGGCGGGCTGGAACGGGCCGTCGCGGATGTCTGCTCGGCACTGACCGAGCGCGGGCATCATGTGGTACTCGTCACTGCCATACCGACGCATGCTGTGGCGGATGATTCCGTACTCCGTGTGAGCGAACTGATCACCGTGCCGTGGGCGGAGGGGAGCAGGCTCCGGCGCGGCGGGGTGCTCGATCGCGCCGTCCACTATCCGCCTTTCGTCCGCCGCATGACGCGCGTGCTGAGGGCGCGCGATACCATTTTCGACGCGGCGATCGGGCATGGCGCGGCGGCGGCGGCGTTCGCCCCGCTACGCGACACCGGGCAGGTGCGCCGCCTGCTCATCAATCCCCACGGGATGGAGGAGTTCTCCGCTGGCGGTCTGAAGCGGGCGCTCCTCACACCGCAGCGGGCGCTCGTCCGCCAGGCGGCACGGCATGCCGACCGGGCGATTGCGCTCGATGCCTTCCTCGTCCCAGATGTGATGCGCAATCTCCGTCTCGCGCGCGAGCAGGTGGCAATTGTGCCGAACGGGATTGACGTCCCGCGGGTGGATCGCCTCACCGGGCCTGTCGCCCCGCCGACCGGCGGCCCGCCGATCATCGTCAGCCTCGCGCGGATTGAGCCGAATAAGGGGCTGGACGTACTCGCCGCCGCGCTCGGCACGATCCGCGACGCGTTGCCTGCCGGGTGGCGCTGGCTGCATCTCGGCGATGGCGCGGCTCGCCCGCGGGTCGAAGCGGCAATCGCACGCGCCGGGATCGGCGCGCATGCCACCTTGCTTGGCCGCCTCCCCGATGCCGAATTGCACCGCACGCTCGCGACGGCGACGCTCTTCGTCCATCCGACGCGGTACGAGGGCAGCCCGCTCGTCATGCTCGAAGCGATGGCGCACCGCCTGCCGATTGTCGCCTCCGCCGTGGGCGGCATCCCGGATAAGGTGATCCCCGACGAAACAGGCTGGCTCGTCCCGCCGGACGACCCGGCGGCGTTGGGCGCGGCAATCCGTTCGGCACTCACGGAGCCACCTGCTATACTGCACGCGGTTGGGGAGCGGGGACGCGCGCGCGTGCTCGCCCACTTCAGTCTGACACAGGTCGTAGATGAATTGATCGCACTGCTCGGTACGATTCCGCCACACGGCTGAGTATCGGGGGGCGAGGAATGCCGCGTTTTCTATGAGCCTCGCCGAGGCACAACCCGCACCCATCCCCGCACGATGGAGCAGCCGCGTCTGGAAGGGATGCACCGCCGGTGCTATCTGGCTTCGCGCCGCCTTCGGCTGGCAGCCGTTCGCCCTGCTCGCTGTTAGCCTCCTCGCGCTGCTCGGCGCGTATCAGGTGGAACCGCCTATTCGTATCAATATCGGCGGCGCGCACGAAACACCCTTTGTCCAGAATTTCCACGATAAAGAGGTCGCGGACGATACCGTCACGCATTACCGCTGGACGAGCGGCACGTCGTTCATCATCTTCACGGGAATCGGCGGCGGGCGCGAGCGCACGGCGACGTTGCGCCTCCGCTCCGGCCGCCCGCCCGGCGTGACGCAACCCGTCACGGTGCTCGTCAACGGCGTAGAGGTGAAGCGGTTCACCGTCGGCCCGGAGTGGCAAACAATTCCCTTCACGATCAGCGGCGCGGCGACAGCGGGGCATGGCGTGGCCGTGGAACTGCGCACTCCCGCCGAGAAGTTGCCGGGCAGCAACGGGCGCATCGTTGGCGTGCAGGTCAATGCACTGCGGATGGAGACGGTTGGCGGCGGGCAGACAATCCCCGCATGGGGCACGCTCGGCCTGGCCCTCCTGACGGTGCTCACCCTCTATCTGATCGCCGTCCGCGCGCTCGGCGTCGCGGTCGCGGACGACGGGCGGCGGCGCATCGGTGCGGCGCTCGGCGCGGCAGTCGGGGCGCTGATCCTCGTCGCCCTTTTCGCCTTCGCGCGGCCGTATATCGCGGCATATAGCGGGGCGCTGCTCGCGATCCTGCTCGGCGCGTTCGGCGCGCTGCTCCTGCCGCGCCCCCTGATCCGGCTCGGGGCGCGTTGCGGCCTCGCGGTGACGACCGCCGAAGCGACCGCACTCTGCGCCATCCTCGCACTCGGCATCGTCGTGAAACTCGGTGGCCTTCTCTACCCGGATACGATCGTTATTGATCTCAACTGGCACATCCGATGGATGCGGACCTTCCTTCAGCACAATTTTCGCGCGCTCTACTTCCCGTCGGATCTCTCATCCGGCCCGAAGGAGTGGGGGCTCGGCGTCCTCATCCCGAAATCGCCGCTCTTCTACGCGATGCTCGCGCCCTTCACATTGCTGCCGTTCGCTATCGGTACGGTGCTGAAACTCTGCGTCGGTGTGATGGAAGTCGTCACGATTCTCTTCATCTTCGCGATCCTCAAACGGATCGGTCTGGGCATGGCGGGGATCGTCGCGGCCTTTCTCTATACCGTGACGCCGCTCTCCTATCTCGCGCTCTCGTACGGCAATTACCCGACACTCTTCGCGCAGTTCCTCACCGTGATCGCCTTCACGCTCCTTCTTTTCGCGGGGCACCGATTGGACCACGTCGGCGTCTTTACCCTCTTTACGCTCATTCTGACGCTTAGCCTCCTCGCCTATCCGGTCGTCGCCGTCTTCAACATGTGCGTGCTGATCGCCTACGGCCTCTGGCGATGGCGGCAGGAGAGGGACGCGCCAGAGGGTAGGCGACGGGCGCTGCTCATCCCGGTTAGCGCCCTGCTCGCCGCGCTGCTCGCCTTCCTCTCGTATTACATTCAGTATGTCCGGGTAACGCTCGATTCCATCCGCACGCTCAGCACGAGCACGGCGGAGAACCGGGGCTACACCAGTGGCGGTCTGCTCGGCGCGCCGTGGCATATCACAACAGTGATCGCGAAGAATATCGCGGTCGGCAACCTGCTCA
>JAICJW010000298.1 GCA_025928215.1 Chloroflexia bacterium
GCAGTCCGTGTCGTAGAGCGAGTTCCCGAAGGCGGGAATGATCGTGCTTTCGAGGCCACGATTCGCCATCGTGATCGCAGACGCGCCGATCACTTCCTCGCAGGTGCGGATGCACTGCGAGCAGGTGACGCAACGGTCGTGCTTGAAGTCAATCAAGTCGGAGAAGTGCTCGACCTCGCGCACCATCTTCGGGCGGTGGAAGGGATTTTCCGCGACGCCGTATTCGTAGGTCGCGTCCTGTAACTGGCACTCGCCGGAGGCATCGCAGGTCGGGCAATCCAGCGCGTGGTCAATCAGGAAGAATTTGAGCAAATCCTGCCGCGCCCGATAGGAGACCTCATCGTGCGTCGCCACTTCCATGCCGTCCCGCACCGGCGTTGCGCAGGAAATCTGCGTGCCGCCGCGCCGTCCGAGGACGTTGACGACGCACATCTGGCACGACCCCCAGGGCCGCAAGTCCGGCTGGTAACAGAACGACGTGATCGTGATGCCGATCTTCTTCGCGGCATTGATGATCGTCGTGCCCGCAGGGACGGTCACGCTCTTTCCGTTAATGATGCAGGTGACGTCTTTCGCCATGCGCGTCGCTCCGCTCCTCTGGTAGTCGGTAGTCAGTAGGCGGTAGTCAGAATGGATTTGATCCCTCTGACTACTGACTACCGACTACTTCAACGGTCCACCTCACCGAGGACCATATCAATGGTGCCAAGGATCGCAATGAGGTCGGCAATCATTGTCCCGACCGAGATTTTGTTGACGATCTGCAAGTTAATCATGGATGGCGGGCGGATTCGCAAGCGATAGGCGTGCGGCGTGCCATCCGAGACGATGTAATACCCGAGTTCGCCCTTCGGATTCTCGATGCCGACATAGACCTCGCCGGGTGGCGGCGAGAAGCCCTCGATCACCAATTTGAAGTGCCGCTGCATCGCCTCCGCTTCGAACATCACGGCATCGTGCGGCGGGAAGACGAACTTCGGCTCGTCGGCCATCAGCGGCCCGTCCGTCGGCATCTGCGCCATACACTGCTCGATGATGCGGAGCGATTGCCGCATTTCTTCCATACGGATCAAGTAGCGGTCGTAGGTGTCGCTGTTCCCGCCGAGCGGGATCTCGAAGTCCAGCCGGTCATAGACGAGGTACGGCATCGCTTTGCGAACATCGTAGTTAACTCCGGCGGCACGCAGGAGCGGCCCGGTTAGGCCGAAGGAGAGCGCGTCCTCACGCGAGATGTAGCCGACTCCCTTCGTCCGCCCGATCCAGATCGGGTTCGCATTGAGCAATTTTTCGTACTCGGCCAGCCGCTCCGGCATCACGCGGAGGAACTCGCGCGTCTGCTCCCAGAAGGTGTCGGGGATCGGGCGCTGGAAGCCGCCAACCTCCATGATATTCGTTGTCAGGCGGGCGCCGCAGTAATTCTCGAAGAGGTCGAGAATCATCTCGCGCTCGCGGAACGTGTAGAGGGACATCGAAAGCGCGCCGATGTCCATTGCGTGCGTACCGATGCCAACAAGATGCGATGCGATGCGCGTCAGTTCCGCGAGGATGACGCGAAAATAGGTGGCGCGTTCGGGGATGCGATCGGTGATGCCGAGCAGTTTTTCCACCGCCATGATGTACCCGAGATTGTTTGACGGCGCGGAGATGTAATCGGTGCGGTCGGTCCACGGAGTGAACTGCACATAGCGCGCATTCTCGCCGAGTTTTTCGGTGCCGCGATGCAGATAGCCGATGACGAGATCGCATGCGCGGATCACCTCGCCATCCAGGCGAATGACGACGCGCAGCACGCCATGGGTGGACGGATGCTGCGGCCCAAGATTGAGAACCATCTCGCGGTCGCCGCCTGCGAGGATGCGATCGCTCTCGACGCTCTGCTCGTCAATCCCCGGCATGTTCGGCATTTCGGCGTTCGAGGCTCCGAGTTCGGTTTTCCCAGTGGGTCGTGTCGTTATATCAGCCATAGTGCCTCCTCAGTTCGGTATTCGGAGTGATTCATCGAACTCCAAACCTCGAACTTCGAACTCCTAGTGGTACTGCCCCCACTGCTTGTGGCCGCGCAATGGGTAGTCTTTCCGCAGCGGATACCCTTCATTCCAGTCTTCCGGGAGCAGAATGCGCCGGAGATCGGGATGGCCCGCAAAATTAATGCCGAACATGTCGTAGCACTCGCGTTCGAGCCAGTTGGCCGACGCCCAGAGATCGGACGCGGTCGCGATACTGTCGCCGCGTTCGAGTGCGTTGACGCCGCTTTTGACGCGCAACTGCCGACGATTCTCCGTCGAATACAATTGATAGACGACATCAAAGCGCGGCAGGCGAACGCGCCAATCAACACCCGTCAAATCAATGAGCATGTCATGGCGAAGCGCCGCGTCATCCCGCAGGAACTGGAGCACGTCGTGTGCGGCATCCTTATGGACGCGCAGGGTGGTCTCATCGCGGAAGGTAATAATCTCCTCAACCGCTGCGCCAAAGCGCTGCTGCACCGCCTGGACGGCGGGATGCGTCGGCGCTTGGGACGCAGATGCCTCCGGCTGCTCACCGGTCTGAGGTTCCTGGGCCACTTCGGTCCTCCTTGACCCGTCCCCATGCACGACAGCGGCGGCGTGCAGCAGGGGAACGTGGCGCACAAAACGGCTTGCGGTTTAGACGATGCGCCCGGTCGCGCCCGCAACCACCTCCGGCCGGCGGTTGCGCGGCTTCTTCGCGAACGTTTCGTTCTTGATAATCTTGTTTTGCAGCGTCAGGATGCCGTAGGCGAGTGCTTCCGGTGTCGGCGGGCACCCCGGTACATAAACATCCACCGGCACGACCGCATCCACGCCCTGCACGACCGAATAGGTGTCGAACGGCCCGCCGACATTGGCGCACGAACCCATCGAGATTACCCATTTCGGATCGGGCATCTGATCGTAGAGTGTCCGAATGATCGGCGCCATCTTCTTCGTCACCGTCCCTGCGACGATCATGCAGTCAGCCTGGCGCGGCGAGGAGCGGAAGAGCATCCCGAACCGCTCCGCCACATCAAAGCGCGGCATCGAGGCCGAAATCATCTCGATCGCGCAGCAGGCGAGACCGAATCCGAGCGGCCACAGTGAGGACCTGCGTGCCCAATTAACCAGGAAGTCGAGGCTGGTGATAATGACGTTCTTGTCGAACTGATCTTCTAGGCCCATTCGAACGCTCCCTTTCTCCATGCATAAAACCAACCCAAAAGGAGCAGGATGATGAAGAGCAGCATCTCCACCAGGCCATACCAGCCGAGGGCATCGAAGATCACCGCCCACGGATATATGAAGATCGCTTCGACATCGAAGACAACGAAGAGGATCGCGACGATATAATACCGTGCGGTGATCCGGTTGAGTGGATTCGTGACGCCGGGAACGCCGCCTTCGTAGGGGGCGAGCTTGATCCGATTGGGCCGTTGCGGTCGCAGCAGGCCACCGAGGGCAATCACGCCGATACCGAGTGCGGATCCCACGGTCAGCGCGAGCGCGACAAACAGCCAGTTGCCAAGCATCGAACGCACCTCCGTCGCATTCTCGCCTCATATTGTGCGCCGTTGCACAACGCCCGTAGTGTACAGCGTTCGCGCACCCTCAACAAGAGTGTCATCGCCCGCCACGAGGAGCGCACGATCGCGATGATAAGAAAGGGGACATCACCAGTGCGGCCTGTTCGTGTGGTTGTCGCCGACGCTTGAAGCGGCCGGGATGGCACCCCAGGGTGAAAAATCCGCCACCGGCCGACAATCGTGAGTCGCCCATCAGGTGCCGGTCAGCGGATGGATCGTGCCGCTAAAGAGTTGCAGATACCAGCGGCGAATGTATGGCGGCATGTTCTGTGGGTCCGCCATCGCCCCCGACGCCAGCCCCGCGAACCGCTCCGAATCGTTTTCGAACATGCCAGGGAAGCCGGTCTGCGGGTTGCCGAACTCGTATTCACCGGCGATAAAGCAGATGCGCGGAAAGTGCGCGTCTTTCTCATCGGCGGCCCGCCGTACATCGGCGCGGAACGTGCGGTTTAGTGTCGGCCAGCGATCCCACTCTTTACTGTATTCGTCGTAAAAACCCGTGAGATCCGCCCATGCGTGCGCCATTTCATGGATCGCCGCCTCGGCCTGAATGCCGAACAATTCGATGCGGTTCTCCTCGGGGCCATACCAGAAGCCGCCACCGTCCGGCGCGTGCAGGTTACGCACCGTGAACCGGGTATCTGCAAGGATGTGCTTCGCGGCATCGGTGAATCCATAAGCATCCATCACCGCGTGTTTGAATGCGTCGCCATTGGGGTATTTTCCGGGTGGCTGACTACGGAACCGGCTGAGTAATGACACGGCAATCCTCCCTGAGTCAATCACGATTGACACGATCATGCGATGGCGTCTCTCGCACGTCAAGTCATATGGCGATGACCGGCACGTATGAATTGTGCGGAAAGTATTGACATGAACGTGCGGCCATGCTACTGTACGGTCACGGTAAAGTCCCGAGTCGTTGAGTAGCAATGGACCGGGCGGCAGTGGCCTCGCTCCTCACGGGGTGGTGCGGCGGTAAGCGGATCAGCGCCCACGCGGTGGTATGGCTGCCAATGCATGATGCGTCGTCACACTGAGCAATCAGCAGCGACGCGGAAGGTACACGCGCAACGGCAATGCGAAAGATCAGTCGGGGCTTTGCCGTTTCTGAATAGTATCGAGACACGCGCCGATTGATCTTCCGGCGAAAGTCATTCCGCCGTTACCCTTTGACCGTCCATACGGTATGATGCGCGTATACTGGTCGCGATCGCTGACCATTCGCCGTTTGCCGCAGGGGAGCGACATCGCGAAATGACAGTCTCAAGCGCGCGCCGCCGCCCACCCATTCCGCGCCAGGTTTCCGCCGCAATCCGCGAGTTATTGCATCGGTTGGATCGCGCCGAGCAATTGCACGCGTCGGATGTCTCGTTTTACGCGCTGATGATCGGCGAATCGCTCGATCTCTCACCGGACCTCATCCGGCAAATATCCTGCGGTGCGCTACTACACGATATTGGCAAGATCGCCATTCCATTAGGTGATCGGGACCATTCCGGTGCCATGACGGCCGTTGAGCGGCTGAATATGCTGACGCACCCCGAGGTCGGTGAAGCGATGGTCAGCGTTCATCCACCGCTCGCCCCGTTCGCGGACCTTGTCCGCCATCACCATGAACGCTTCGACGGCCACGGCTACCCGGATGGGCTTGCAGGCGGCGCAATACCGATCGGTGCGGCGGTGCTGGCAATCTCCGAGGCCTTCGCGACGATGATTACCGAGCAGCCATATCGGCATGCCCGGACGTGGCATCAGGCGCTCGACGAAATCCGTCGGGGAAGCGGCACGCAATTCCATCCGGTCGTCGCGGAGACCTTTCTGATCGCCCTCGGCGAAGATCCCACCCCCATCGGGGGCTGACGTCACGCTGAACAGGCTAGCCGAGATACGCTTGCCGGACGCGATCATCGCGTGCCAGCGCCGCCGCCGACCCGGAGATCGTCACCCGGCCCGCTTCGAGGACATACCCCCGGTCCGCATACTGCAAGGCGAGATGCGCGTTCTGTTCCACGAGCAGGATCGTCACGCCTTGCTCGTGCAATTCACGAATGACTGCGAAAATGCTTCGCACGATCAGCGGCGCGAGACCGAGGCTCGGCTCATCGAGGAGCAGCAAGCGCGGACGAC
>JAICJW010000334.1 GCA_025928215.1 Chloroflexia bacterium
CAGGCCGAGGGCGATCATCTGCCGCTCACGAATATTCGGTGCCCCCGTGACGACCATTACCTCGCGCTCAGGCAGTTCCAGAATCACCTGCACGACCCGGTCGGCCCCTTCGATCCGCCGCACTTCTTTCACCCGTGCGATGCGGACAAGGTCGCGGTCCCAATCCGCGCCAATCTCCTCGATTTTCTCCGCTTCCAGCCCCGCCATCGTCAATCGGCGGGCCAACTCTCGCGGCGTGATGTTCAGGTCAACGTATTCCTTCAGCCACCGCCACGAAACCTTCATCTCTTTCACCTCTCCACTAGGGGTATGTTCGATGTTCGGAATTCGGCGTTCGTTGTTTACAGCAATGACCCACGTCGAACATCGAACTCCGAACTTCTCGTTAGAGCCACGCCCGATCCATCTGGCGCAACCAGCGGATATCGTTCTTGTAGAAATCGCGAATATCGTCCAGGCCGTACTTTAAGAGCATCAGCCGTTCCGGTCCCATGCCGAAGGCGAAACCGGTGTACTTGCTCGTATCGTAGCCGACCATTTCGAGCACGCGTGGATGCACCATTCCCGCGCCAAGCAGTTCAATCCAGCCGGACTGCTTGCAAAGCCGGCACCCCTTGCCGCCACACTGCGGGCAGTCAATCGCGAAGTCCACACCCGGCTCGACGAAGGGGAAAAAGTCACAGCGGAACCGGGTTTTCCGCTCCGGCCCGAACATCTGGCGCGCGAATTCCGTCAGCGTCCCTTTCAAATCGGCCAACGTGATTCCCTCGTCCACCGCCAGCCCCTCGACTTGGAGGAACATTGCCAGATGGGTCGCGTCAGTTGCCTCGTAGCGATAGCAGCGGCCCGGCACGACGACCCGGACGGGCGGTTGCTGCCCCAGCATCGTCCGTACTTGCATCGGTGAGGTATGGGTACGAAGCACGATTTCGCTTTCACCGGACTCGACATGGAAGGTGTCCCAGACATCGCGCGCCGGGTGGTCAGCGGGAATATTGAGCATATCGAAGTTATACTTCGCGTACTCGACCTCCGGCCCCTCGACGGTCTGGAAGCCCATCTTACCAAAGATGTCACAAATTTCGCGGATTATCCGCGTCGTTGGATGCAAAAAACCCCGCCGCACCGGGCGGCCCGGCAGCGTGACATCAATGGCCTCGCTTTCGATACGCGTTTCGAGCGCGGACGCTTCGAGGCTGGCCTGACGCTCCGAGAGCGTGGCACCCAATTCGGTTTTGAGCGCATTGACGGCGATGCCGAAGGCGCGTCGCTGCTCCGGCGGCAGGCTGGCGATCCGTTTCGTCAATGCCGTAACCGCGCCGTGGTCGCCGAGGTAGTCCCGATACCACGCCCGCGTTGTCTCAAGGTCCGATGCCGCATTAAGCCGCGTGAGCGCCGCCGCCCGCAGCTCGATAATTGTTGGTTCAGCCGCCACGATTCGCCCTCCTGACGCACAAAAAACCATGCCTTTCGCTGCCCCCAACAGGGGCGAAAGCATGGCTTCCGCGGTACCACCCTGATTACGCCGCATCGGCGCATCTCATGTCAGCCACGGGCACGCTCGTGCCGATGGCGACGTTCCGGTAACGGGGAACCACCGTGTGCGGCTACTCGCGTTCACCGCCACGCTCGGGAGTGAATATCGGGTGGTGGTCCGGCCTCGGCGCGGGTCTCAATCTCGCCCGCGTCTCCCTGTCGTACCGGATGAGGCTAATCAGCCACTACCACCGCGATGCGCTCCGTCATCGCGTTTTCACCGTATAGTCATACGCGCAAAGGGTCATATTTGTCAAGCCGTCCGCCCAGAGTGGCGCTGACGCACGACCTCGTACAGCATGATCGCGCCCGAAACCGATGCGTTGAGCGATTCGACACCGCGTGCCATCGGAATGCGCGCCAGTACCGTGCACCACCGCCGGGCATCGGCGCTCACGCCGTGATCTTCGTTGCCGATGATCATGGCGCAACCCGGCATCCAGTCAACCGCGTCGTACAGCAGCGACGATGCGCCCTCCGCGCCGCACACCGTCGGCAAGATCGCAATCGCGGGGCCGAGCGTCTCCCAGCTGATGTCCGCGATCACCGGCAGGCGAAAGTGCGCGCCCATCGCCGACCGGACGACCTTCGGCGCGAAAGCATCCGCGCCCCCCACGACCGTGACAACCGCATCGCAATTCGCCGCCGCCGCCGCGCGGATCAATGTGCCAACGTTCCCCGGATCGCGCACGCCATCGAGGACAAGGACGAAGCCCGCGCGCGCATCAAACGTCGGCAGCGTCGTAGCAGGCAGGTCCACGACGGCGAGGAGGCCTTGCGGTGTATCAGTATCGGCGATTGACCGCATCACTGCGGGAGCAACGTTTAGTATCCGCGGCGCACCCACCGCGATTTCGATCTCTTCCCGAATCGCAGGATGGCTCTCGCCCAGAAACTCCGGACACGCGATCACCCGCCGCACCACCGCGTGCGCGGCGAGCGCATCGCGGATCAGGCGCACACCCTCAATGAGAAACGCCCCCTGCTCGCGCCGACCTTTTCGGCGGTGCAGAGAGCGAATGGCGACCATCGTCGGGTTCTGAACGCTCGTGATACGCGCGTCCGTGGGGACCTCCGGGCGATTTACGCTGCGGCCGCCTCGGCGTTCTTCGCGAGGGCGACCAACTCACCGAAGGCCGCGCTATCGCGGACGGCGAGATCAGCAAGCATTTTACGGTCAATCACGACCCCGGCAGCCTGCAAACCGCTGATGAAGCGGTTGTATGGCATCGCGTGCTCGCGCGCCGCCGCATTGATACGGGCGATCCAGAGCGCGCGGAACTCTCGCTTGCGATTCTTCCGGTCCCGCGTTGCGTAGAGC
The DNA here is from genome assembly GCA_025928215.1 of Chloroflexia bacterium. GTDB lineage: Bacteria > Chloroflexota > Chloroflexia > Thermomicrobiales > JALYUS01 > JALYUS01. The sequence continues at coordinate 2,858 of JAICJW010000334.1, forward strand.
ATCGCCTTCATGTTCGATTCAATCGCGACGCGCTTCCAGCGCGAGCGCGAACCCTTATGTCCCTTCGTCGCGGCGAGCACCTTTTTCGTGCGGGCGTGCGCGGCGACGTTATTGGTCGAGCGAGGCATTCCTCTTCCTCCTGATTCCTAGTTGACGCCGTAGGGCAAGCTACGCCGCACGCCCTTGGCGTTCGCGCTGCTTAGCGGGAACATCTTATCGAATGAGCGCTTGACACGGGCGGACTTGCGACGCCGGAAATGGCTCTTCATGCCCTTGGTCCGCATGATCTTGCCAGTGCCCGTGATTTTGAAACGCTTCGCGGCCTGCTTATGGGTCTTCAACTTCAGTTTGGACATGCCTCCCCACTCCCTACTCCGTCGGTTCCGGCTCGGCCGGTTCCTTCGTCGCTTTTGCAGCCGGCGCGACGCGCGGACTGACCAACATACTCAAAATGCGGCCCTCTTGGCGCGCCGGTGATTCGATCACCGCGTCAGCCTCGAGCATCGCCACAAGTTTGCGCATCAATTCATCGCCGATCTCAGGATGAGACATCTGCCGTGCGCCCCGATAAATGACGGACACGCGGACCTTATTCCCTTCCTTCAGAAGCCGCTTTACATCACGCGCCTTCGTTTCAAGGTCGTGCTGGTCAATCAGGATGCCCGTAACGCGTACTTCCTTGATATCCTGCGTCTTCTGATTTTTGCGCGCTTCGCGCTCACGCCGACTTTGGTCGTACTTATAGCGGCCAAAATCCATCAACCGACAAACGGGCGGCGTCGCGTTCGGCGCCACCTCGACGAGATCGAGGCCATGTTCGCGCGCACGCTCCAGCGCGTCTCGCGTGAGCATAACGCCGAGTTGATTGCCTTCTTCATCAATGACGCGTACTTCACGAACGCGTATCCGATCGTTGGTGCGAAGCGGTCTGCTAATCCCGATCCTCCTGAACCCCGTCGCATGCGCGGGTGACCTCGCGACCGACCACAAAAGGTCGGCTTAGCATTCTAGCATCGCCGCGCCCGAATCGTCAATGCGCGCAAGGCGTTCTCGTCGGCATTCTCGATCGTGCAGCCAGGGGGCTTGGCAGCGCCCGATTCGTGTGCTATGCTGCGCCAGGTTTCGGGGAGTAGCTCAGACCGGCAGAGCGCACGGATCGGGACCGTGAGGCCGGAGGTTCAAATCCTCTCTCCCCGACCATTTCTTTTTCGCCCCTAGGATGCCGGAGGTATTCTCCTGCATGGGACTTGCCACCGCACCCACCATCCGCCGCCCTTCCGAGGGGATCGCTCACATCAAATCACTCACGGCGCGGTTCCGCTGGCATCTCATCATACCAACGCTCTATCTTGGTATCTCGGTCATTCTCCTCTGGCCGCTCGTCCTCCACGTCCGTTCGGCGGTCGCCGATACGCTTGGTGATCCGCTCCTCAACACATGGACCTTGCGATGGGTCCAGCATGCGCTGGTAACGCAGCCCACCCACCTTTACGACGGTAACATGTTCGCACCGAACCCGCGTAGCCTCGCCTTTTCGGAACTCCTCCTCCCACAGGCGGTGATGGCATGGCCGATCTGGCTCGTGTTCCACGATGCATTGCTCGCCTACAACATCACCCTGCTAGTTACCTATCCGCTCTGCGCAATCGCTATGTATGCCCTCTGCCGCAGCCTGAACGCGGTGCGCGGCGCGGCGTTTATCGCCGGGATTGCCTTCGCGTTTGCACCCTTTCGGATGGACAATAACGCCCACCTTCAGGTGCTCTCGATGCAGTGGATGCCATTCGCGATCCTCGCAGTCATTCGCTACATGCAGCGGCCGACGCGCTGGCGCTTCGCCGCCGTGAGCGCGACAGTGGCCCTTGCCGCGCTATCATCGGTCTACTACACGGTGATGTTCGGCACCGCCTTGATCGCCTTCCTGTTCATCGAGGCGATCCGCCAACGGCGGCTGTTCACCTCGCGTGGCGCAATCGGGCTTCTCGCGGCGCTGGCGATTGGCGCGCTCATCGTGGCAGCGATTGACGTGCCGTATCTTACGATGCGGCGAGAGCAGAACATCGTGCGCACGCTCGATGAGGCATACGACGACTCCGCGCATCCGGCATCCTATGCCACGGTACCATCGGGGAGTTATCTCTGGGGTCAGATACTGCCAACGTCGGGGG
>JAICJW010000397.1 GCA_025928215.1 Chloroflexia bacterium
CACTCGACAATGTGCGTACCTGTGTCGTCAATGGCGAGACGGTCCGCAATGGCAAGCAGCCAATCCTGATGACGCTTGGCGGGCGTGAACTGGAACTCGAAGATACCGTCGCGTAATCACCGCACGTGACGAAATTGAATGGGCCGGGCAGCATGCCCGGCCTCATTCTTTCTGTACTACTTCTTTCCCATCGGGGATGATCGCCCCATCCATCACGGCACGGAGCGTGCGGAAGTCTTCGACCATCCGCACATAGGGAAACCATGCCAACACTTTCGGCGATGGATGAAAGAGCGGAACGAGCGTGCGACCATACCAGGCGAATGATTGCCCCCGCGCCTCCGTCAGTTTCAATCCGTGCGGTTCGATGCGGCCAACCGCCGCGAGAGCGACCGCGCCGAGCGTCACGACGACAGGCGGATCCACGATCGCCAGTGTGGCGCGCAGATGGCCGCTGCAATTGGTGAGTTCCTGACGGCTCGGTGCCCGGTTCGCGCCCGTCGGGCCTTGCGGATTGCAGAGCGCGGCATTGGTGATGAAAACATCATCGCGTGTCCATCCCCCCTCGCCGAGCAAGCGTTCAAAAGTGCGGCCGGAGAAATCGCCGGAGAAGGGTACGCCGGTCCGCTCCGCGCCGCCGCGCCCCGGCGCTTCCGCGATGAACATGATTGGCGCGTCAATGTCGCCATTCGCGGTCGTCAGGACGCGCCGCCGCCCCTCCATCGCCGGGCAGCGCCGACAGGCCGCGACGGTCGCCATCAGTGTGGCGAAGGCGGCATCACGCCGCGCGCGGTCATCCGGTGGCGCCATTTAGCTGTTCGGACGCAGTGCCCGCAACTCCGTGAAAAGCCGCTTCTCTTCGTCCGAGAGCTGGGTCGGTAGTTGCACGCGGAGGGTAACGATCAGGTCGCCCCGCTTCTCTGGGTGGTTGACGACGAGCGGCATGCCTTTGTTCGCGAGGCGGATCGGCCGCCCATTCTGCGTCTCCGGCGGCACCTTGACGAACAATCGTTTGCCGTCCGGCGTCGGTACGACAACCTCGCCGCCGAGCACCGCCGTGTAGAGTGGCACGTCCACCGTCGTTCGTAACGTCGTCGGTGTGGCGTCGTCGCGCGTGAAGCGGGCATCAGGCAGGACGTGCAATTCGAGGACGAGATCACCGGCTGTGCCGCCACCCGAGCCAGGATGTCCCTTGCCGGTGAAGCGCAGACGCTGCCCCTCTTCCGCGCCCGCCGGAACCGTGACCGTCATCGGTTCCGCACGGTTCAGGTCGAAGGTGATCTGCCGCTCGCCACCCGTGTAGACGTCCGCGAAGGAGACCTCCAACTCGGCGAGGATGTCCCGCCCCTTGCGCGTACGCGGCGGTGCATGTGTCGCGGTGCTGCCCCGCTCGCGGCCCGCGGTTCGCCCGAAGAGCGTCTCGAAGAAATCCGAGAAACCGGCGCCGTCATCGGTGGTCGTATACTCAGTGCGGAAACCACCGGGCGATCCTTCGGTGCGCCTGCCGCCCTGCTGTGAAGTAAACCAGCGCGCAAAATCGTCGGCACCCTGACCCGACGCGCCCTGACCACCGTTGCGCTGATACTGCTGCCATGCCTGACCATACGTGTCGTATTGTGCCCGTTTCTCCGTGTCAGAAAGCACGTCGTACGCCTCGCTGACGCGCTTGAACTGCTCCTCCGCGCCCGCGTCCTTGTTGACATCCGGGTGGTATTTCCGTGCCAGTTTGCGGTATGCGCTCTTGATTTGTTTTGCATCGGCGGTGCGGGGAACGCCCAACACCGCGTAATAGTCCTGAAACTCCATCGCCTTCGTCCGTGTCCCTTCCTGACGCGCTCACGAGCGCGGGTGCCCTCTGGGCAGCATGGCCCGCAATGCTTAGTCCAGCGATAGAATACACCTTGAGTCGTTCTGTGTCAAGTTTGCGATGCCGAAGCGATTGCTGCCGCATCATGTCGTATTTTGCGCCGTACGACATTGCCGATCCACCACGCAAGTAACGCCGCCAACACCATGATCGCCAGCCCCGCGATTGGCTGGAGCAGGGCCACAATCGCGCCAATCGCGACGAAGAAATCTTCACCAGCCGAGGCGACCGGCGTCGGAATGCCGCCCATGATCCCCCTGAGCGGATGGCGATAGCGCACCTTCAGCAGATGCATACCAAGCGCGAGCGCGGCGCCGATGAGCGCCGCGAGAATGCCGGGTAATCCGGTTCCCGTCGTCGTTGCCAGCATGATGAGCGCGCCCGCGACCGGGCGGTAGATCACCGCGAAGCGGTCATTCACGGCCTCGATGCTCGGCGCTTTGTCACCGAACAGTTCGACGGGAAGCAAAATCAGCAGCACGAGAATCCCTATGTTGCTGGAAAGAAACGTGTACGGCGATCCGATGGGGATGCGGCCGCTGAGACGGTGTGCGAAAGCCAGCGCGAGGAGTGGCAGAAACGCGTTCCACCCCGCCGCCGCCGCGAGCGCCATTCCCAGGACAATGTGCATGCACCCCTCCGCGTTTCCGCAACTCTTCCTCGTCCCGCGCAGTATGGTTGCACATGGGCATACGCGTCAATTCGCTCCGCCACCGTATGTTCCCGTAATTCCGTGCGGGTGTCAGGCTCCTGCTGAGCGTGAATGAGGGTGGTGCGGGAATCATCCCGTGCCACCCTCGTTGGTACTGTCAGGCTGGTACGCCTGTCAGTACCAGACTCTCGCGACGAACCCACTCCTACGGGAGTCGTTACGTAGTGATCGCCGTAGAGGTTGAGGCGCAGTTGTATCCGGCGCTGTTATACGCGCAGACCGTGTAGTAATATGTCACCCCATAATAGAGGCCGTAGTCGTTATAGTAGGTGGATGCGGTGCTGGCAATGTACGACCAGTTCGAGCCTGTCCACCGATAGACCCAGTAGCCGTCTACATTTGAACTGCTCTCGCTCCAATAGAAGTCTACCGCCGAGTAGGAGAATGCGTAGCCGCCAAGATTGTATGGTGCGTTCGGCACCGTCGTGCCAGTCGTGGTAACCGCTGCCGAGGTTGAGGCGCAGTTATACCCGGCGCTGTTATACGCGCAGACCGTGTAGTAATACGTAACCCCTGAGTAGAGGCCATAGTCGTTATAGTAGGTGGATGCGGTGCTGCTGATATACGACCAGTTCGAGCCTGTCCACCGATAGACCCAATAGCCATCCACATTTGAACTGCTCTCGCTCCAATTGAAGTCAATGGCGGTGGAGGAGAGGGCATAGCCACCGAGGTTGTACGGTGCGTTCGGCACCGTCACGCCGGTGGTCGTGGTAATCGCCGCATCCGTCGCGGCGCAGTTATACCCGGCGCTGTTGTCCGCGCAGACCGTGTAATAGTATGTTGAATTCGCGTAGAGGCCGTAGTCATTATAGGCAGTGGCGGTGGTACTGCCGATATACGACCAATACGAGCCGTTCCATCGGTAGACCCAGTACGCATCAACACTCGGGCCGCTCTCACTCCAATTGAAGTCTATTGCGGTGGAGGAGAGGGCGTAGCCGCCAAGGTTGTACGGTGCGTACGGCACCGAGGCGGATATCGCCCGCCTTATCTCTGATGAAACGCCTTTGCCGGGTGGCGGCTCAACTTTCGGCTTACCTGCCGGTGGTGGCGCCATCGGTTTTGGTGCCGCCTGGCCGCTCTTGCCGGGTGGAGGCTCAACCTTCGGTTTGCCTGCTGGCGGTGCTGCGATCTTCGGCTTTGGCGACGCCTGGCTGCTCTTACCGGGTGGCGGCTCGACCTTCGGTTTGCCTGCTGGTGGTGGCGCCATCGTCGGCCGTTCTGCCGCCTGCTCAGCCGTACCGGGTGGTGGCTGGACTTTCGGCGTGCCTGCTGGCGGCGGCGCGATTGCCGAGGTTGCCGCCTGTCCGGTCGTGCCGGGAGGTGGCGAAATCGTCGGCGTGCCTGCTGGCGGCGCGTCGCTCGCGGCTGAGGCGGAGAGCGGAAGGGCCACAACGATCAGCAGAATGATAAGGAGAACGGG
>JAICJW010000197.1 GCA_025928215.1 Chloroflexia bacterium
ACCCCCCCCCACCACTGATGCGATACGTGCTCAGACGAATGCACCCGGGCCGGTGAGCGCATCGGTCGCGTTAATCTCCATCGCCGCGAGATACTGGCCGAGAAGGCGAATCAGGTTGCGCGCCTGCGGCTCGCCCATCTTCGTCAGCGCGCTATCCAGTTGCTCCTGGCGCATATCCTCGACGTGCGCGAGCGTTTCCATGCCGCCGGCCGTCAACTGGACGAGGACGATGCGCCGGTCCGTCGCGTGGGAGCGCCGCGTCACGAGCCCCTGGCGGACGAGACGGTCCACAATCCCGGTCATCGTGCCGAGCGAGTGGTGCGTCTGAGCGGCGAGCATGCCCATCGTGCATTCCCCGGCACGGTTGATCGCGACGAGGGTGAAATACTGCTGGAGGGTCAGGCCGAATGGCGTGAGTGCGGCGGCGAACTGGCGCGCGCCACCCCATGTCACCCGTGCGATGTCCTGGGAGAGCTGGTCCCGCAGGGGCATCTGCTCGTGCTCTATCCGTTCGTCAATCAGCGCCATTTTTCCCGTCCGTGGTACGGTCGCCATCTCGGTCACCCTCCAAACCCCTCTCTTCAGCCGCGTTACCCCGTCGCGTGCGTCATTTCTTCTCTTATCCAAAAAAGGCATCATCTCCCATTAAGATGCGCTTCTCATAATGCATGAACGAAAGAGCGCCGCCTTTTGTGACGATGGAGCGGCGATCTGCCCAAGAAACCCGATTTTTCGATCGTTCTTTGGCTGAAATCCCCCGTGAATTGCCCCGCTGCGCTGGCAACTACACGATTGATTCGAACTGGAACGTGCGATTCTTTCCGGCTTTTTTCGCCATCGTCATCGCGATATCCGCGACCGCATAGAGGCTGAAGGCGTCGGGCACATCGTTTGGGAAGACGCTAATGCCGATGCTCGCGGTGAAGAGGCTTGGCAACCCACTGCTGCCCTCGGCAATCGCATCGTGGATGTCGGCGGCGACGGCACGCGCTTTGTGCTCGTTCGCATCGGGGAGCAGGACAGCAAACTCTTCGCCGCCCACGCGGGCGACGAAATGTCGCCCGCGCATCGCGCCCCGGATCGCTTGGGCGAACGCCTGCAATGCGGCGTCCCCGACAAGATGGCCCCAGAGCGCGTTGTAGCGGCGGAAATCGTCGAGATCAATGATGAGCAGCGCGAGCGACCGGATTTCCGCGTTCGCGAGCGTCGCCTGCTGATCGAGCGTGAATTGCAGGCTGCGGGCATTTGCCAGCCCCGTCAGCGGATCGGTGTAGGCAAGTCGTTTGACCGCCGCGAGGCGATGCGCCCGGGCGAGCGCGAGACGCGCGTGCGGGGCAAACCGCGTCAAAATGGTCATGCCGCTCTCCGCGATCTCACCATGCAATCGCAGGAGTGGCAAGCTTTCGTTATCGTGCCGCTCCGTGGCGAGCGAGAAGGTACGGATGGGCATGCGATCTACGCCCGCATCGTCCTGGTTGTCGTCTGCCATCCCGCCGCTGGCGACCACCAGCGTGCTCGTTCCATCGGACGACGGCACCGTGAGCGTGACGAGAACCGCATTAACGAACTGGCGCGCGCCATCCGCGATTGCCTGTGCGACCGCTTTGATATCATCTGCCGCGCCGAGTTCCAGCAACGCTGCGTCGAGTGCCAGGGTTTCGCGCATGATATATTCCGTGTCGGAGATGACGCCGTATGCTACCATGCCGCTCTCTTACCGCTTCACATCCCATACCGATCCATCGCGAATTAGAACGATAAGATGCGTGGTTATGTGATGGCCTTCGGTCTATTTTATCACGAAAGCCCTAAAATTACGGGAAATGACAACGCGCCACCCTTCCCGCCACATGGCTTTTCGGAGGCGCAAAAACCGGCGCATCCCGCAAGGTGCGCCGGTTTCCCTTTTCGTCCCGCGCTGTTCGGTTACGCCGCGGGATCGAGCGCGCGCGGAATGGGCTGACCGACGGAAGGCGCGGCAGCGACAGATGCGAGGATCGCGCCAGAGGAGAGGTGCGCGACATCGAGACGGAGATGGAGTACGTGCTGGCCGGGAAACGTGCGCCAGAGGCCGGGTCGGTCGGTTTCATCGCTGGCGGAGCCTCCGGTAAGCGACGTCATGGCGATCCGGCGCCAGTTAATACCGTCCGCGCTGCCCTCGAAGACGACCCGGCCGCTCCATGCGCCGGCAAGATGCAGCGTTACCGCCCCGCTCTGCCCGCATGCGATCGGCGCGCTTGTTCCCGGCGCGGTGATCGCGGGAAGTCGCTCATCCAGCGGGCAGGCCCACGCACCGGCGTATTCACCGGGGAGCGTCGCCCATCGGCCCGCGTTCACTGTCGCCGCCGGTTCCGACTGCCGCGCGGGCACGAATGCGGTCGCCTTGCGGGCAACGGAACGGACACGAGCCAGGCGGCCAATGGCATTGATGTGGCGGGGAAGTAGTGCAATCGTCACGACCGGCCTCCTCGACTCAAGAACCGATGTTCTCCTGTACGAACACGATGATAGTACACCCGTTCTGTTATGTCAAGGGGTTTCCGTACATCCGTTCGTGTGGCCGGGCAGCGCGGGGTTTTTGCCGCTTGATCGTACCGACGCCTCAACCCATTCGTATTGGGCCGGGAGTGATAAGGAGGATTGCAAAAGGGTGGGTATCGCAGTGAGCGGCGCGCCCATACCAAGCACCCTGTTCATCAGGGGATGCGCCGCCTTTACATTCGCCGGTCGCTAATGCACGACGACCTGTGAGCCGAGGGGCGCCCAGGTGAGAATCCACTGCGAGACGGGCAGCGAGCAATTCAGGCAGCCGTGGGACATCGGTTGCCCGAACATGTCGTGCCAGTACGTGCCGTGGAATGACTCGCCACTGCTCGTGAAGTACGAAATGTAAGGGATGGCATCGAGGTTGAAGTAGTCGGACCCAAAGAGATTATCGCCCTGCATCCGCTGCGATGCCAGCCGCGAGATGGTTGGATAGGTCCCCGTATCGGTGTCGTGCCCACTCCGCCCACTCGCCACCTGCGCGATCAGCAGCGGCGTCGCGCCGAAGTAGGCAGTCACCACCTGGTTTTTCAGGTCCGCATTGAGCCAGCGGCCCGCGAATGCCGGTTTGTCCACGCGCAGAATGTCTGCCTGCTTCGTCACGAAACTCGAATGCAGGAAGAGGCTCTGTTCCGGTGGCGATGCCACCTGATACCACTTCGTCGAGCCTGCGTAGGCATCGCCCTGCACCTCGGCATAGACGAGCACGCGCCGCCCCGCGGGCCACGTCTTCACGGCGGTCTGAGTTGTGCTGGGGCCAAGCCGCACATTCGCACTGCTTTGCATCTGCCCCACCCAGCCAAGCGGCCCCGTCTTCGGCAAGGGGGCGGGTTCCTGCAAACCGGGCGTTGGCGTGCCGAAAACGGTCCAGGTGCTCACGTATCGCTCGGGGAGCGTGAGCACTTTGTACCAGCGCTTCGTCCCCTTGTACTGGCCGCCATCCACTTCAGCGAAATAGGTGAGTTGCATACCCGGCACCCAATTCGCGACCTGTGCGCTGCTCGCGTCCGGCGACTCGAAGAGTGGCGTGCCTTCCAGGAGCGTGCCGACGCCGATCGGCGAGGGAAGTTCCGGCCCGAGGCGTTGCAGGAATTTGCCGTCCGCCCAGCCGAGGCCGGAGCGGTAGTTGACCGGGTAAAAACCGTCCTTCACCTTCCCCTCAACCGTCAACTGGCTTCCACCGGGGATCACCGTGACGACACTGCTGTTGTAGGAAGGATCGGTGCGCAGATTCAGATCGTCAGATGTCAGGGCGAATTCGCCCGACTTTGGCGGGCCGTCGAGAATCTTCTTCTGCGGCGGGTAGAGATTCAGGCTGTACTTCGGGTCGCTCAAGTCCGGCTTTCCGCTTACCGGCTTCGCGGGGGCAACCGGCGCGGCCGGAGCGGCGGGCGCGGCGGGGGCGGGAGAGGGATCATTCTGCGGCGGGGGCGGCGGTGTCGTCGTTGTATCCTGGTCATCCGTCGTCAATGGTTGTGCGAGCACGCCGATTTGCTGCGCCAGCATCGTCGCCGCCGTTCCCGCGATCCCCGCTAATACCGCTCGTCGTCGCATCGTCCTTCATCCCCCTCGCGCAAATCACATTATGTCCAGTTAGAGATACACGATGATCAGGTGTTCGTCAACCAGTCGCAAAAGGTCACTCTCTACCATCTTACTCGCTTTAGTGTACGTACACTCGTCGTCACGGAGGTGGCATGAAGGTTGCATAGAGGGGAGCGGGACAGTTCTTGTTCCGACGGAGGAGCGATTAAGCCCTCGTAATGCGCGAAGGGAGAACACGATGAGTGGTCTTGGCGACAAGGTGAAGGGCAAAGTCAACGAAGTGAAGGGTAGCGCGAAGGAGTCATACGGCCGGGAAACCGGCAACGACGAAATCGCCGCCGAGGGCCAGATGGACCAAGCCAAGGGCAAAGGTCAGGGTGTCGTCGGTGAAGTGAAGGAAGCCGCGCACGACATCAAGGATAAAGTTTCCCACTAACGCGGCAATGCATGTACCATTCGGCCGGGGTAGTACGCCCCGGCCTTTCTGTGTGAGCATTCGTCCATCGTGCAAAGGATAAACCGTGACAGATGCCACGACTGTTTCCCATACCTTCTCGTTGCTTGCCCCATACAACGATGCGGCGGTATTGATCGGCTCGTGGGATGGCTGGCGGGAACACCCGATGGAGAAGGGGGAGGACCGCGTCTTTCGCGTCGCACTTGATCTGCCGGAAGGGACGCATCGCTACCGGCTGCGCGTCGTTTCCAAATCGTGGTTCTTCCCCGGCGAATGGCGCGAGATCGCCGATCCATGGGCGCGGGACATCGCGCCCGATGCCGTCGAAGGGGCGGAGGGAAAGACGGACTGCGCGGTGATCGTCGTCCGTGATGGCATCGTCGGCTTCCCCGGTGACAACTATCATTGGGAACACGACGATGTGCCGCTACCGCCGAACGACATGCTCGTCATCTACGAACTGCACGTCGGCGATTTCACTGGCGGCGATGGCGATGACGGGAACGGGCGCTATGATGACGTGATCGCCAAGTTGCCGTATCTCGCCGACCTCGGCATCACGGCGGTTGAACTGATGCCCGTGCAGGAGACGGCAGGGGACTATTGGGGCTATCTCCCGAAATATTTCTACGCGCCCGAAACGGCGTACGGCGACCCCGGCGATCTCAAGCGGTTGATTGATGCTTGCCACGGTAAGGGTATCCGCGTGATCCTCGATCAGGTGACAAACCACGCGGGGTCGGAATGCCCGCTGGCCCACATTGACCACGACTATTGGTTCTATCATGAGACGACCGACCAGTTTCAATACGGCCCGAAGTTCAACTACGAATTCCATGATGACGAGCGGAACGAATATCCGGCCCGCGCCTACATGCTCGGCGCGCTCCAGCAGTGGGTGGGGGCATACCATGTGGACGGCATTCGCTTCGATGCGACAGGCATCATGGGCAACATGGCATTCCTGCGCGAAGCATCTGAGGCGATCTGGAACAAAGAGGGGGGCCTCAAGCCATTCATCCGTATCGCCGAGCATCTGCCGCTCGATCCCGCAGTCGTGGAGAACGACGGTCCGATGGATGCCGCGTGGTTCGTGGATTTCGCGCATCAACTGGCGAGCACCGTCGTCGGGCAGCCGCTCGACGGGCACGACCCGGAGAGTTGGGATGGCCTGATCGAAGCCCTCGATCCGCGCCGCGCCGGGTTTACCTCATCGCAGCATCTCGTCCGCTATATCGCCAGCCACGATGAAGAGCGGTTGCTCTATCGCATCCGCGAGGCGGGCATCGAGGGCGAAGAAGCGCTCCGACGGATGCATTTCGCCGTTACGTTGCTGCTTACCGGGTATGGCTACCCGATGCTCTACGCGGGGGAGGAGTTTGGGATAGATACGCCGCGCGTCGTCGGCGAGAATAATCTGCCGTGGTCCCGCCTCGAAACGCCGGAGGGATCGGGGCTGCACGATCATTACCGCCATTTGATCCGGTTCCGGCGCGAGCACCTCGCCCTACGCGGCGAAACGCTCGACATCATGCACCAGGACCCGGAAGCGCGCGTCGTCGCATATCATCGCTGGGATGAGGGTGGCGACCGCGTCGTCACCGTCGCGAACTGCTCCGCCACCGATCAGGGCGGCTACACCGTCGCCGCGTGGCCGACCGATGGCCCGTGGCGCGACATTCTCACCGACGACGTGATCGAGGCGCATGACCTGACCCTCACCGCGACACTCGGCCCGTGGCAGACACGCGTTTTTATCCGCGACAGCGGACACGAAAACGACTGAACGACAAAGGCACAGAGAATGCACAAGATCACGCGGAACGAGGAGAAGGAGTTTGGGATATATCCTTTCTATGGTGAAGTGCGCTCATCTGGATGTGCTACGATGAGGGCATGAACTCGACCCGTATCAGTCGCCACATCAATGCCCCCCGCGCTCTGGTCTATCGCACGCTTCTCGACGCGCACGCGATTGCAAAGTGGAAGGTGCCAGATGGCATGACCTGCCTCGTGCATGCGTTCGACGCGCGCGAGGGCGGCTTAATCCGCATATCCCTCACCTACGACGAGTCGGCGGGGACCGGCAAGACGACGTCGCATACCGACGCGTATCACGGTCGCTTCGTGAAGCTCGTGCCGGACGAGCAGGTTGTCGAAGTGGACGAGTTCGAGACGACCGATCCCGCGCTTCGCGGCGAGATGACCATCACGATCACCCTCGTTGATGCAGATGGCGGTACTGATCTCCTCGGTGTGCACGATGGGTTACCGCCCGGCGTCTCTCCCGCCGATAACGAGACCGGCTGGCAGATGGCCCTCACGAAACTGGCGGCGCTCGTCGAGGCAGGCGAGAACCCGCGCGAGATCGCGCGTGATCCGCGGATCGCCTTCGGATGATCTTGCCAGAACCGGAACAGGTGCGTACTCTGTAGGCAAGGTAATGCTTCCGGGATTTTCCGTCTCGGGGGGCGATTGCGATCCCGAACTCAGCCCGATACTTCAGGCGCAATTCTATTCGGGGCATGTGGTTTAGCGGAGACGGTATGCTTTTTCCGACGCTCACCTTCGCCGTTTTTTTTGTGTTCGTCTATCCCCTCTACTGGCTCCTCCGCGAGCGCGGTGGCTGGGCATGGAAGCCTTTTATTCTCGCCGCCAGTTATCTCTTTTACGGGTTCTGGGATTGGCGCTTCGTCTTTCTGATTATCGCGTCCACGATCGTCAATCAGTGGCTCGCTGTCTGGATTGATCCGCCCGGCTATCGCTGGCGGCGTCCGTTGCTCGCACTCGCGGTCACCTTCAATCTCGGCATCCTCGGCGTGTTCAAGTATGACGGCTTCTTCATTGACTCGCTCAATACATCGCTCCACCGCCTCGGCATCGGCACGCGCCTGCCGATCCTTGAGATCATCGTCCCGGTCGGCGTCTCGTTCTTCACGTTCCAGGCGATCACCTACGTTGTGGACATCTATAAAGGCAAAATTAAGCCAGCCTCCTTGATTGATTTCGCCGTCTATCTCGCCTTCTTCCCTCATCTCGTCGCCGGGCCGATCGTGCGGGCGGCGGAGTTCATCCCGCAACTGCGGCAGCCGCAACCCGTCGAGCGGCGGCAAGCGAGCCGGGCAGCTTGGCTGATCGGGTTCGGTTTGTTCAAGAAGGTAGTGATCGCCAGTAATGTCGCAACGGCGATCGTGGACCCGGTCTTCGCGCTGCCGGGGCAGCACAGCGCGCCGGAAATCCTGCTGGCGGTCTATGGCTATGCGGTGCAGATTTACGCTGATTTCAGCGGCTACACCGATATGGCAATCGGTATCGCCCTCCTGCTCGGCATCACCTTTCCGCAGAACTTCGACCGCCCGTACAGCGCGGTTTCGTTGCAGGATTTCTGGCGGCGCTGGCATATGACCCTCTCGCGCTGGCTGCGGGATTACCTCTATATCCCGCTTGGCGGCAACCGCAAGGGGCGCTGGAAGACGTACCGCAACCTGCTCCTGACGATGACGCTCGGTGGCCTCTGGCACGGCGCGTCGCTGACCTTCGTTGCCTGGGGCCTTTTTCACGGTCTGGGGCTTGCGATAGAACGCTGGTTCGGCGAGCGGCGGGCGGCACGCGGCGTGACCGAGCCGGAGACCACGTCTATCGGTCGGCAGTGGCTCGGCCGGTTGCTCACCTTCAACCTCGTCTGTGTCGGTTGGGTGCTCTTCCGCTCCGATAGTTTCGGCACGGCCATCACGGTTCTGACGCGATCAGTGACGGCGTGGGGTGCCGCAGCGCCGCTCGTGACGATCAATCTCTTGCTCGTTATCGGTGGCGCGATCGCAATGCACTATTTCCCCGTTCGCCTCAGTCATTGGTTCGAGGGCGCGTTCTCCGAGCCGCCG
>JAICJW010000399.1 GCA_025928215.1 Chloroflexia bacterium
CGTATGTTCAGCATTCATCGGCAACGATCCGCAGCCGTTCGGCGGGTAATGATAGGTCGCGCCCTTCTGCCAGAGGTTCGGCTTGATCCGGTTCAAATAGTCCCACGCGGCGGGCGATTTCTGGGCGAAGACCTGTGCATTGAAACTCGACCCGTATTGCTGCCAGCCGCCGGTCGTCTCATACAGGACGTGGCGAACGAGCACGCTGCCGGTGAAGTCCGGCGGCGCGGGGTACGGTGAATGTGCCGGGGTTCGCTTTCAGATAGGCTTCGAGCGCGGTGAATGATTTCGGCGCTGTCGGCACTTTCGCGGTGTCATAGAGAAAGACGAACTGCGCGCGTGCCCACGGCGCTTCACGGTCGTTGACCGGAATGCCGAAATCGCTATTGATGATCGGCTGATCCCAGTTGATCAGTTTCGCGTTCGGCAGATTGCGTGCCCACGCCGTGTACAGGATGCTCGCGTCCGCCATCGTGCGGAAGTTCTCTCCGTTGATCCAGATCATGTCAACGGTGCCGTCGGTCGTCTTCCCGGCCTGCTTCTCCGCAAGCACCTTATTGAGGGCGGCATCCCAACGCGTCAAGCGGCACGATCTTTTCTTCGTCCGAAGCGGCAATGCACGGGGGCAATGGCGCAACGATACGCGACCTCAATCATTCTGAAGAGAGTGTACGCACGCACAGCAGGATTGGATGCCCGCTATGGCGTTCGCGTCGGCGTATCCCGCTCGACGAACGCTCGCTCACCGACCGACAACACCCGAACCGGCACGCGTGGCCCATCGGTCTGGACGTAGCGAACGAGCGCGTCCGGGTATTCGTTGTTGCCGGTAAAACCGTCGTAGTGGTAGGGAATAAGCAAACGTGCGTGCGCCCGATCCGCGACCTGTGCTGCTTCGCGGTAGGTGAAGTTCCCGATCACCGCGTGCTGCTCGCGGAACCAATCGCGCCCATTGATCGGCAGCAGCATCAGGTCGAAATGCGGCCAGCGCGCCAGCCGTTCGAGGAAGCCGTGATAGCCGGTGTTGTCGCCCGCATGGTAGATCGTGAAGCCGTCGCATTCGAGGACGAAGCCGATGAAGCGTTCGGCGCCGCGCCGTTCGGGCGGCAGCCGCGCGGGGATAGTCGCGTAGTATGCTTCTTCCTCCACCGTGTATCGCTCTTCCGAGAAAAAGCCGTAATGCGTGCTCGGGATCGCGGTGATCCGCACATCGCGCACCGTCGTCGCGCCGTCACCATCGAGCAGCACCGTGCGTTCCTCGGTGCCACCGAGGCGGCGAACGAGCGCCTCCGCGCCCCGTGGCGCGACCCATATCGCCTGGGGTGAATGCTGGCAGATAATCGGGTCGGCATCCACGTCAATATGATCCCCATGGTCGTGGGAGGTAAGCAGTATATCGCAGTTCGTGACCAGATGTGGATCGAGCGGGATAGGATAGGCGCGCGGCCCGCCGGAGAGATCGGAGAGCCACGGATCGAGGTAGCAGACGGTGCCGGACGAGAATTTGATGATGAAGCCCGCCTGCCCGATGAACCAGACAGCGACGATGCCAGCGGGCGGCGTGTACGCATCCACATCGGCGATGATCGCCGCGCCAGCGCTCGGAATCAGTGAATTGAACGGCATGGCCCCTTCCTCCCCGCTACCACTATGATGATTGCCGCGACGGTTACGTTCACCGTCGCGGCTCGCCGTCATCGCCGGTTTCGTCGTCCCACTCCGCCGCATCCTGGTCGTCGTCCGCCTCGCTGAGGAGCCAGACGCAGGCGACCGCGAGCGCGTCTGCCTGCCCGAACCCGCCCGACTTGGTGATGATCGGCACGTTCGCAAGGTGGCCGTCCATCATGACGGAGCACGGGATACCGGTCAGGACTTCGTCCACGACATGCAGCAGGCGCGTGCCCGCCGCGTTGCAGATCGCCAGCGCGGTCGCCCCCCCGGTGGTCACGAGGCCACGGAGATCGTCGCCGCGCTCGATCGCCGCCGCAACGGTCATGCGCGCGAAGCCTTCCATCCCTTCGTCAGTGACGGACGCATCCGGTGGGACAATGAGCGCCGCGACGACGACCGGCGTCCGGTCGAGCGCCCGACGAATGGCGGGTAGCGCGGCGTCCGCATCGCCCTGCCGCACGTCAACGACGCAGACATCGTCCGCCGCGCGAAGATAGGCGAGTTGCGCCTGCGCCATCGGATTGCGCGTGCCAATCGCGACGAGCACCGGCCCTGTGCGATCCACCCACAGATCATCCTCGTCATCCGTGTTGGTCGTCTCCCAACACCAGAAGGGCGCGATATACCGCGCCAGCCCCGCCGAACCGGCGACGAGCGATAATTCGGTAGATGCCGCGTATTCCGCGAGCGTCCAGAGATCATCGTCCCGTTCGGCGTCCGCGAGCAGCAAGGCGACCGTGTCCACCAGCAGGCCAGGTGAGATGGCAATTGCCGTCATGCTCGACCGGATCGCCCGCAGCGGGATATGGCCGACGGAGGCAATCGCCGTCTCCGCGAGGCGGGCCATGCCATCCACGATGGCGGTGTCGTCACGGCGCACCCAGCCACCGAGCACCGTCCGGCCCTGCTCAGGAAAGGCGGGTGTGATGAGGACGTAGGGGGCGCCAAAGGCCATCGCCGCCGCCTCGACAATCCCGCCCGGCGCGCCGCGCAAGGTGCTGTCCACCTTGACATAGAGCCGCTCCGCACCGGCAGCGCGCAGACGTTCGACGGCGGCGCGGGTGCGCGCGGCGGCGATCGTCGGCAACGCGTGGCGCGATTCGGTCGTCAGCGCGATCGCATCCCACCCCGTCGGCAGCGGGCCGCTGCCATCGTCGAGGACAACCGCCGTGCGCGCCCCCGCCCGCTGAAACTGCGCGGCGGCATCGCACGCGCCGGTGATGTCGTCCGCAACGATCCCGACCAGACCCGAGGGCGACGCCATACGCCTCATTCCGCGAACACGAGCGGTTCCGGGGAGTCCGCGACGTGGAGATGCGGCCTGCCGAGCAATTCCCCGCGGACCGCCGCCGAGACGGTCAATTCCCGCACGTCATGGGTGTTGCGGATGCGCGCCAGCCGCACATGCGCGAAGTCGCTCCGGCCGCACATGAAGATCGCCGCCTGCACGGTCTGCCGCATCGTCGGGAAGACCATCGGCACCTTCGCGCGCTGCGGGCCGCCGAGGCCGGAGGTTGCCGCGTTGATGTACATCGCGCGCCAGTCAATTTTGGCGACGAGCGAGGCGGGGATACAGTCCGCGAAGCCGATGCCGACCGCATTCCCGTGCGAGGCGTCCGTCACATCGAGAACGGTGAGGATGCTGATGTCGGGCCGCTCGAACTCCGGCACGGTATGGATATACATCCGGCCAATGACGACCGAATCGAGGCCGCTGCCGGAAATATCCTTGCCCAGTTCATCCACGATCAGCACATCGAGCTGGTCTATCGGGATACGTGGATGGAGCGTTTTCGCGCGTTCAAGTAGCGCCATCTCGACCGGGCCGCCGATGTCGTCCGGCTGCACGCCGCGCATCTCGCCGAGCGTCCCGGCGGCGTTCTCGATCAGCGCGATGCCGCCGATGATGTGCGCGGCGCGGATCGTCTCTCTGGCGACAATCGGGATCAGTTTCGCCAGCATCTGCGGCCCGCTGCGATGAAAGACCGCCGCGCCGCGCGGCCCGCCCAACCCGATGGCGCACATCTTCGCCAGCCCGCTCTCAATCGGGCCGCGAATGTCGGTGTGCGCCTTGACGCGGTTGATGACCAGCGTCGCGTCCGCCGCGAGCGCACGAGCGTTGACCCAGACGGGCACATTTCCTTCGACCGTCGCGACCTGTTCCGTCTCGGTGCCGACGACGATTGGCGCGTCCATCGCCTCATCGGTGATCCCGTAGCCGGAGAGGATTTCCTGCTGCCCCTCGGCGGTCGCACCGCCATGCGATCCCATCGCCGCGATCACGAACGGC
>JAICJW010000343.1 GCA_025928215.1 Chloroflexia bacterium
ACACCGGACGACCCGACAAGCTGCAATATCTATAGCGAACTGCGCTTCCCGGATGGCATCTACGACAACATCACCGACTACTACGTCAATCAGGAGTCGCAGGGCGAGGGAACGCGCTAAGAAAGGGGTTGCAAAACGTGAACCTCTCTCGCCCACACCTTCATGATGCGGCGCTCGCGCGTTCCTCAATCGGCCGTTCACGCAATGCGCGGACGGGCGAGCAGAGCACCCAGACGACGGCAACGAGGCCGCCAACCGCGCCAATGACCAGCGTTGGTCGCAGCCCGAGTACCGCACCGAGCGTGCCGCCCGCCAGCGAGCCAATCGTCAGCGCGCCCGTGCTGACAAAGCGGGAAGTCGCATTGACACGCCCGAGCAGGTGATCCGGCGTGACCGTCTGCCGGAGACTGACATTGTTGATATTGAAGAGCGTGCCGCCGAAGCCGCGCGCGAACTGTGCGACCATCAAACACGAAACAACGGCGATCAACGGGCCAGCGGCGAGCGGAATGAGCAGGCCGCAAAGTGCCATGACGATCAGCCCCGCGCTGATTGTCGGCCCGATGCCGAAGCGGCGGGTGATTGGCCGGGTCAGGAACGCACCACAGAGATAGCCGAGGTTGCCGACGGCGAAGGCCACACCGAGCAACCCCGCGCCGATCCCGATGCGGAGCGCATAGAGCACATAGACGGCGAAGAGCATACCGCCGAAGATATTGACCGTGCCCGCGCTCCCCATCGTGGCGCGCAGGATCGGGTCATCCATTACCGCGTGCAACCCCTCGCTGATCTCTGACCAGACGCGCCGCCGTGTTGCCGGGCGAGCGGGAGGTGGCTCCGGCGTGCGGATCAGGCTGAGAAAGAGGACGGAGGCGAGAAAGGAACAGGCGTCCACGGCGATGGCGACCGGCGCCGTGACGAGTTGGACCAACGCGCCCGCCACGCTCGGCCCCGCAATCTGCGCCGCCGAGCGCGTCGTTTCCAGCTTGCTGTTCCCCTCCACGAGATGCGGGCGACCGATCAGTACGGGAAGGAACGATGAATACGCTATCTCGAAAAAAACCGTCAGCATCCCGACGAGAAAGGCGATGACGTAGAGAGCAACGAGCGTCAGCAGATCGAGCAGCGCGAAGATGGGAATGAGCGAGAGCAGGGCGAACCGCGCGACATCCGTGAGAATCAGGATCGGGCGGCGGCGCAGGCGATCCACCCACACACCGGCGAACAGCCCGATGAGCAGGAACGGCGCGGTACTCGCCGCCGCGAGGAACCCCATATTCGCCGCGCTCGCGTGCAGTGTCAGCGCGGCGGTGAGGGGCAGGGCGAGCACGGTAATCTGCGACCCGAACTGCGAGACCGTCTGCCCGGCCCACAGCTTGAGAAAATCCGCATGCCGCCAGAGATTGTCCGATTGTTCGCCCATTCATTCACCCCGGAACACGTGATCTGGTTCGCGGCAGGAGCGGCGGCACTGCTACGATGGTGGCAAGGCATAGACCCGGACATAATCAAAGGCCGCGATGAATCCCTCACCCCCCATCGCTACCAGACCAATCCGGGCAGTCGGCCCCAGCGTATCCGTCCAGGTGCTGCCCCGCAGCCAATCCATACCATCGCGACTCGAGTAGGCGGTATAGGTCTCCTCGCCCGCACGCATCCGCTTGACGATCCGCAGGTATGTCCAGGTGGCGGCCGGCCCAACCACCGCGTTGCCCTCATGCGGCGTCCGGCGCGGCACCGGGCCGACCGCCTTCGTGAAGACGATCTGTCGCGTGTCCCCAACGGACAAATGCGCGAGTTTGAGGTAGTTGTCGTCATCCCCATAGATCACGAGACCGGCCTGTACGAAGTCCTGGCAGCATCCCTCCGGCGGCAGATTGAGCCGCATACGCGTCTCCACGGCATAATCCCCCACGGGCGTCGGTTCGGTCAGGATGCTGACGGTATGATCGGCCAGGTCCCCCGCCTGCGTCGCGAGGCGGAGCATCCCATCCACCAACCCAACGGTATTATCGGCAGGGGGGCGTATCCATTCCCACAATGGCGACGGGAGGAAGGGATTCGAGCCGGGCGCATCGGTCGCCAGCGTGGCGAAGTCCACGGAGTATGCGGTATCGGATGGCCCGAGCGGTTCGGGCTGCGGCATACCGATCCCCGCATCGGTCGCGCCGCCCGGCCGCATCGCCGGAGCCCGCTGCGGCGTATCCGAGGGGCCGTTCCCACCATGCACGACGGGCCAGCCGTCAACCCAGTCGAGCCGGTCAAGGAGCGCAGGACGCTTGGTCGCGGTGCTACCCGCGAAATACGGATCTGTCCGATCCACCGCGTGATAGAGCAGCCAGTCCTGCCCCGCAACGTCGGTAAAGATCGTGCCACCCCCCGCGCCGATCCACCGGTTGCCGTTCGCATCCAGGACGGGCGTACCACCGACCTGGCCGGCGAGGAGCGATACGCCCTCGCGATCCGTGTACGGGCCGAGAACGTTCGTGGCGCGCCCGGTAAGCACGCCGTATCCCGAGAGCGGGCCGTTACAGCATTCCCCCGCGGAGACAAAGAGATAGTAGTACTCTCCATGCCGGACGATCGCCGTAGCTTCGTACCGGTCCGCGCTCGCGATTGGCACTTCGCTGGCCGGGTCGGTGTGCAAGCCATCAGCCGATAATCGTCGCGCCGAGATACCACCGACGAAGCTGCCGTAAAAGAGAAAGCGCTGCCCCGTGTTATCGGTGACGACCGCTGAATCGAACACCCAGCGCCGATCCGGACCGCCACTCGGATCGGCTTGTGGCTCGACAACCGGGCCGCCGCTATCCGTCCACGGGCCGATGGGAGTGGGAGCGGTGGCGACGCCGATCGCGCTATCCCGCGCGGGGAGCCGTTTGCCAACGATGGTGTAATAGAGGTAATACTGACCATTGAAGTACTGGACATCCGGCGCCCAGAGGCCGCTGAATGTGTCGAGCCATGCCGGACGGACGCTGAAGGCATCGCCGATGTAGGTCCACTCGATCAGATCGCGCGAGCGGAGCATCGGGATGAAATGGTCGTTGAGCCGGCCGTTCGCGGCGCGATCGGCTCCGTTCAGCGGGTTGTCGGTGCAATAGAGATACCAGAATGGATCGCCGAGTTGCTGCCCCCGAATAATCGCGGGATCGGCGCAACTCTCGAATGGCCCTGCGGCAGTGGGTTGGATGCGGAGCGGATTCGTGTACAGACCGGCGGCCGTATCAGCGGGAACACCACCGCCGCACGCCCCGAGAAGCCCCACGATCAGTGTTACGACGAAGGAGAGACGCAACGGGATCAGCAACCGCGCCGGGCGGGAACGCTGTACGCTTCGGTGGGGGCGACGGATCATCCACACACTCCATCTCAGTGGCAATTGTGCCGGTGTATCGCCATCTCTGTCGGCACATTGCAAGGTACATTGCCATGCTGTGCCATGCAGGAGCATCTCCTACGACCTGGATCGCATCGGACGTTGTACGCGCGCGGAAACACCGCCTCCATCATACCGCGTTACCTGATGGGGCGTCACAACTTTCGCCGCCCAGCGTTATGCTTAATAGCGCAGTGGCACTTCGATCCCGGTTAGATCTGACACGAGCGCGCGTCGTGCGATACTGTTACGTGAGTCGGCGGGTGGGGGAAGGGTACGATCAGGAATGCAAGGGGATGTCGAACTGATTCATCGGTACGAGCGCGATCGCGGCCCCCTGTACGCTGACGCGGCCTCCCCGTTCCCGCTTTCCGTGCCTCCATCACGCGCCGATGGCGATCCGCTCGGCACACTCCGCCGACGCGCGCGCCGGTTCACCCTCGGTGGGCACTGGTCGGAGGCACTCGCGGTCGCCGTCCTCGCGCTCGCGCTGGCGCTACTGATCGGCAAGGCGATCGGGGTGGCGCACTATGAGGCGGCGATTCTCGGCTACCCCTTCCAGCGGGACGACGCGGAGGGCGTAATTCTTTCCGAGGCCTCGCTGATCGCGCAGGGCATTGACCCATACGCCTTTCAGCCCTCGCCCGCTCATCACTTCTATGCGGGGCCATACACCCCGCTCTACACCGCCATCAACGCCGCCGTCGTCTGGATTGCCGGCCCGACGTTCGCGGGGGGCCGCGCCGTGCAGTTGCTCGCGACGCTGGCAGTCGGGGCCTGGCTCGCATGGGCCATTGGCCGGTCCACGCGGGGGCGTATCGCGTGGGTTCTCGGCGCATGGGCGGCCCTGCTCTTCCTCACCTGCCATCTCGTCGCCCATTGGGGCGTGATGGTCCGCCCGGACATGACGGCGCTCGCCTGCAACCTGGCCGGTGTCGCGATCCTGCGCCGCTGGTGGAACGCTCCGGGGCGGGAGGGATGGCAGGGCATGGCCTGGCCGCAGGGCCGGGAATTCGGCGTGCTGGCCCTCGGTGCACTCTGCTTTGCGCTCGGGTGGTGGACGAAACAGACCTACGTCGCCGTGCCGCTTGCCTTCACGCTCACGCTGCTGCCCTATCGCCCGAAGATAGCGATCACGCTCGCCGGCCTCTACGCGGCGCTCGTCGGCCTGTCGCTCGGCGTGCTGACGCTGCTGACCGCGGGCGGGTTCCTCCAGAAGACCTACTACTATCAAGGCTCCTGGACCTGGCACGCGTACGTGTTCCTCGCGCGGCCGTTCGCCGAGCGATACGGCCTGCTGCCGATCCTCGCGCTGCTGGCCGCCGCGGCGATCTGCGCGCGGCAGCGGCGCGTGACGTTCAGCATATGCTGGTTCCTCTTCACCGCGCTCAAAACCCTCGAAGCGGGCACGGACGGGGGCAATCATAACCACTTCGTCGAATTGCTTGCGGCGTCGGCGCTGCTGGTCGGTCAGGGCGTAGCGGCGCTCATCGCGTCCACCGGGCGGCCTGAGAGCGTTCGCCGTCTTGATCCGCGTCGCATGCTTGGCCCGGCGCTCGGACT
>JAICJW010000508.1 GCA_025928215.1 Chloroflexia bacterium
GTCCGCCTGCCCGGCGAGGGGTGGCACGCGCGCGGCGAAGTCCGCCAGGCGCGCCTGGATGCGCGGCGCGTCGGTTGAGAGGGTTGAGAATTGATGGGCGAAGGCGGGGATGATCAGCACGCCGAGGCCGACGATGAAGCCGAGCAGGGCGATGAGGATGGAGAGGAGCGCGAGGGAACGCGGAACGCGGTGACGCTCGAGCCAAGTGACGACAGGGCTGACGGTACCCGCGAGCACGAGAGCGACCATGAGAATGAGAATGATTTGCCAGATGCGCACCACGAGCAGGATGCTCGCGATTACGGCGAGAATCAGGAAGATGGAGCGCGGTGAGATCTCGAAGCGCACCGTGCGCACGGGGGGATCCTCCCGTCCATCCCGGTTCGGGTTCGGAGTCTCGCGATTGATCATTGTCCGTACCGCTTCACCGTGTCCGGTATCGCGCGTCGGTCCGCCACAGAGTAAACCCTTTCCTTGTGCGGCAATCCCGCCGCAGCACTTTTCCCCAACAGATTCACTGCCGCGTTGCTGAGAGGATATCAGGTATCTCCTAAGCAATGCTGATGCCATCGGATACCGCGTCGGTTGTAGGCCGGCCAGCGAGATCGCGCCATTGTATCGGGGGTGAAGCATCGCGTGAACGCCGTTTTCCTGTATACTCACCGCGCGGGCAGCGATACGAGCAATAGTCGAGGAAGGGGAGGCAACCAATGGCACTCTATCTGATCCAGGCGAGTTACACGGCGGAAGCGCTCGCTACCCTTGCGAAGAATCCGCAGGATCGCACGCCCGGCGTCGCCGCGCTGGCGGAGAAACTGGGCGGTCGGTTACTGCATCTCTATTACGCGCTCGGCGATTCAGACATCGTCGGCATTATCGAGTTGCCGGATGCCACTGCCGCCACCGCCGCCGCGCTGGCCATCGTCACGCCGGGCCATCTGCGCAGTTACAAGACCACCCCGCTCCTCACCGTCGAGGAAGCGATGGAGGGGATGCGCAAGGCAGGCGAACTGACCTACCAGGCGCCGAAGGGCTAACCGCGCAGTATCGTTCGTCGTGCTTGGAGGAGGTAGCAGCATGAGTGGATTGGTTTTCGCCGCCATCGCGCCGCATGGCAGCCTGGCGATCCCCGAGGCGTGTTCCGACACGGAGCGCGGCCTCGCCACGGCGACGCAAGGCGCGATGGCGGAACTGGGTCGCCGCTTCGCCGCTGCCCGCCCGGACGCGACGATCATCGTCACGCCGCATAATGTCCACGTCGAGGGGGCGATGGCAGTGGTCACCGCCGGGAAACTGGCCGGATCGCTCTCCGATTGGACCACGGAGAAGATCGAACTGCGCTGCCCGACGGATCGCGCGCTCGCCCGCGCCGCGATTGACGCCCTCAATGCGGCGAACATCCCGGCGGTCGGTATCAGCTACGGCGGCAACGATGCGGCGGGCGCAACCGCGCCGATGGACTGGGGGGTCCTCATTCCCCTCTGGTTCATGGGTGGCCGTGCGGAGCCGCAGGTGCCGGTCGTCGTCATCAGCCCGTCGCGCGATATGTCGCCCGCGGATCATGTCCGGGCCGGGCAGGCGCTCGCGGCGATGGCGGCGGCCTCCGGCAAGCGCGTGGCGATGATCGCCAGTTCGGATCACGGCCACGCGCACCGCGCGGACGGCCCCTACGGCTTCGATCCCGCCGCCGCGGAGTACGACGGGAAAGTCGTTGAGCTTATCAAGGCGAATCATCTCACGGGCGTGAGCGATATTGACCCGGCGCTCGTCGGCAAGGCGAAGGCCGACAGTTACTGGCAGATGTTGATGCTCGCCGGCGCAATCGGCGACGGCTGGAAGGGCGAATTCCTCTCCTACGAGGCGCCGACCTACTTCGGCATGCTCTGCGCGGCATACACGCCGTAGCGCGAGGAGTGAGGGCGCCGGGCAAGCCACCTGCCCGCATGGTGCATCTGGGGTCAGGCCGGTTCGAGGACGAGCGGTGTGTCATGTTGCGGGCTGTTAACAAGCCGCGAGACCGGATACGCCGTCATCGCTTCCGCCGGGTACGGACGCAGGAGCGGCAAGAGTTGCTCCGGCTCGGTATTCGCGGGGTCCAGCCATTCATCTTCATCCTCACGGCGCAGAATGACCGGCATGCGGTTGTGAATCGCGGACATCAAGGCATTCGGCTCCGTCGTCAAAATGGTGTAGGACTGCACCGTCTCTCCATCCGCGTCCCGCCATGTGTCATACAATCCCGCGAAACCGAACAGCGGCTCGTCGGGAAGATGGATGAAGTGCGGCGTCTTCCTGTCACCCTCCCGTTTCCACTCGAAGAAGCCCGACGCGGGCACCAGGCAGCGCCGCGAGCGGAGCGGCCCGCGAAAGGCGGGCTTCTCGGCCACCGTCTCGGCGCGGGCATTGATCATTCGGCTGCCGATCGAAGCGTCCTTCGCCCACGATGGAATGAGGCCCCATCGCATCATCGCGACGCGGTTCGGGCTGTTGCGCACAATGACCGGCAGTGTCTGCGTCGGGGCGACATTGAAGTGAGGGGCGAGATCGTCGGCTCGTTCTTCAAGCGAGAACCGGCGTTGAAAGGAACCGTCCCCCGCGAGCACAATCGCGTATCTGCCACACATTGACGCACCTCCTTCTCACCTTCTGCTCCTCATAGTATAGCACAAATGTACGGCTTTGGGGAGAGATATGGTGGGAGGA
>JAICJW010000340.1 GCA_025928215.1 Chloroflexia bacterium
CTCAGGATCACGAAGATCGGCCTCCGTCCAGGGCGGCTGCCGCAGCAACTGCTTCAAGAGAGCAAGTTTCTTGCCGAGGTATTCGTCATTTCCCAAAACCGCGCGCCATGTGCCGGTCTGGACCGTCAATCCGAGCACCGGATCGAGCGTGACCGCCGCCTGCGTCAGCCCAACATCCGACGGCAACCGCTCGTTCAATGCCAGCACCGCGCGGATCGGCTCGCTGCTCACTCTGCCCCCTGTCGTCGGGATCGGGACGCCCGCGAGCGCCTGAAGATGCGGCAGCGATGGCGGCGCGTTCGCGTCGGGCTGCCCCAGGACATCCCCGGCCTCGTCCACGAGATATGACTGATCGGCCGCGTCCCAGACAAGCACCGCCTGCCGTTCCTCGATCCGCACGACGAGTGTATCCGGCGCTTCGGTGTGAATATCGCTGCGCTGCACGCCCGGAAGCGCGGCGATACGTCGTGCGACAGCGGCGCTATCCACACGAAAGACACTCTGCCCAACCACGCCGGTCGTCTCCGCGACAGTCGCACCGGAGAGCGCCGCGACGCCCGTCACGATGACGCGGTTGACGGCGAACCGTGCATCCGTCATGACGAACGCGAGCGCGCCGCCGAGGATGAGCGCGCCAACCCCGGCGGGCAAGCGGCCATTCCGTACCATGACCACCGCCCAGCGCAGGGTATGGATGCACGCTTGCCCGACGCGCTTTGCCGTCATGCCACGCGCCATCGCTCAGGCCTCCCCGCGACGCCGGCGACGCCGGTCATGCCGCGCGATGGCGAGCGCGATCAGCCGGTCCACCAACTCGCCATACGAGACCCCGACCGCCTGCCACATCATCGCGTACATGCTCTTGGCCGTTAAGCCGGGAATCGTATTGATCTCGTTGACCAGCACACGATCGTGGTGCGGCTCATAAAAGAAATCCACGCGGGCAAGCCCGGCCGCATCAATCGCCTGAAATGCCCGGATCGCAAGCTCCCGTATCTGCTCCGCCACCGTTGGCGGCAGGTCCGCTGGCACCCGCAGGCACGTCGCGGGGTCGGTGTATTTCGCCTCATAATCGTAGAACGCATGCCCCTGTACGATAATTTCTCCGACCGCCGACGCAATCGGTTCCTCATTACCGAGAACGCTGCATTCAACCTCCCGGCCCGTGATCGCTTCTTCGACGACCGCGCGGTCGTCAAACCGGAAGGCTTCCAACAGCGCCGCGTTAATCTCTTCCTCTGTCTCGGCTTTCGAGACGCCGACACTCGACCCCATGTTCGATGGCTTAACGAAGCATGGCAGGCCGAGCGTCGTTGCAAGCCCACGTACGACGGCATCGGGTGCCCGCTCCCATTCGTGTTCGCGGACGAGGTGCGCGCGCGGCGTCGGCAGCCCGGCATCGCGGAATACCGCCTTCATTGTCGCCTTGTCCATCCCAACCGCCGAACCGCGCACGCCGGAACCGACATAGGCAATGTCCGCCAATTCGAGGAAGCCCTGCACCGTGCCATCTTCGCCCAATGGCCCGTGCAGCACCGGAAAAACGACATCGAGGCGGCGCAGCTCGCGCGACGCATTCTCCGGCCCCGCCGTCATGCATGTGTCACGCGCGGTAGGAATCACGGCGTTCGACGCGGTGCCGGTTTCCGGCGGCGTCTCCGTCAGTTGCCCACCGGCGGCGAGCAGATCGCGCATCGGGTCGCCGCCGCTGAGCCACTGCCCCTGCCGCGAAATGCCAATCGGGATGATCTCGTAGACATTCGGATCGAGCGCGGCAATCACGGACTGCGCGGACGCCAGCGACACCGCATGCTCGCTCGATTGCCCGCCAAAGAGGATACCGACGCGAATCTTTCGCCCGCGTTGCGCCTCCCGCTCATTCGTCATGCTGCTCCGCCTCCCGCGCAGCCCACCGGCCGATGCGCTGCACTTCGTACTGAAGTTCGATGCCGAACTGCGCCCTGACGCACGCACGGCAGTGATCACCGACCGCGAGCACATCCGCTGCGCTCGCCTTGCCGAGATTGACGATGAAATTCGCATGGACGGGCGAGACTTGCGCCTGCCCGACAGTAAAGCCCTTCAATCCGCACGCCTCGATCAACCGCCCCGCCGCGTCGCCGGGCGGATTCTGGAAGAGCGACCCCGCCGATGCCGCCTGGGGTTGCGCCCCTTTGCGCCACGCATGGTATTCGCCTGCCCGCGCCCGCAATTGGGCGGGATCGCCCGGCGACAGCCGCACCCGAACCGTCGTCAGGACGCCGCGACGGGTGCCGTCCTTGATCGCGCTGTGCCGGTAGGTATAGGCGAGATCGCCGAGTGTGACGATCTCCGGCGTCCCATCGTATCGAATCAAGGTCGCGTCCAGAAATGACGTGCTCATCTCGCCGCCATGCGCGCCGGCGTTATTGGCGACCGCGCCACCGAGCGTTCCCGGCAGGCCGACGGCCCATTCCAGCCCCGCTAGGCCGCGTTCACCGCACGCTTCCGCGAAGCCGGAAATCAGCATCCCGGCATGCCCCGTGACGATGGGCGCGGCGGGATCGGTCCGATCAATCTGGATCATCGGGCGCGGCGTCAGCACCTTGATGACGAGGCCCGCGACCCCGCCGTCCGCCACGAGCATATTGCTGCCACCGCCGATCACCGTGACCGGTACTCCTTCCGACGCGGCCCAGCGCAGGGCATCGCGCAACGGCTCATCGCCCTGCGCCGCGCCGATTTTGAGGAACCAGTCCGCCGGGCCACCGACATGCAGCGTCGTATGGCGGCGCAGCGGTTCGTTTGCGATCATCGCCGCGCGATCAGTCACAGGCACGCCCGCCGTCATATCGCCACCTCACGAGATCGCCATTCATGGAGCACCTGTGGGCCGACCGTCGTAATATCTCCCGCGCCGAGCGTCAGGACGACATCCCCGGGCTGGACGGTCGCCACGATCCGTGCCACCGTCGCCGCGAGATCGCCGGTGTACATGCCGCGCCCGCCCGCGACTGCACCAGCAATATCGCGTGCGTGGATCGTGCCGGGATCCGACTCCCGCGCGGCGTAAATGTCGGTGACGAACGCGATATCCGCCGGTGATAACGCCTCGGCAAATGCGGCGGCGTAGAGGTTCGAGCGACTGAACGTATGTGGCTGAAAGACCGCAACGATCCGCCGCGCCGGATAACGCGATCGCGCCGCCGCGAGCGTCGCCCGCACTTCGGTTGGATGATGCGCGTAGTCGTCAATGACGGTCACACCCGCGCATTCGCCGGCAACCTCGAATCGCCGCCCGACACCCCGATACCGCGCGACGGTGCGTAATGCCTCGCCCGCATCCACCCCGGCCGCCACGCATGCCGCGACCGCCATCGCCGCATTCCGCGCATTGTGCTCGCCAACGACCGCGAGCAGCGCGGACCCGATCGTTTCGCCGCGATACGTCAACGTCATCGCCCCATCCGCCGCGAGCGTGAGCCGCCAATCAGCCGCCGGCGATGTGCCGACTGTCTGTACCGTTCGCGACGCCATCCCCTTTGTATGCATCGCCGCGCTGTGCGGATCATCCGCGCTAACGATCAGTGTTCCGCCGTCGCGGAGCAGGGATACGAACTGTGCGAAGGCGTCGAGATAGGCGTCCACCGTCGGGAAGATGTCGGGATGATCGTGCTCGATATTCGTGATGACGGCGATATCCGGCGTCAGGTGCAGGAATGAGTAGTCGTACTCGTCCGCCTCCACGACGGCGAGCGGGCCGGAGCCATTGCGCGCGCTCGTGCCGAGATCGCGGATTTCCGCGCCGACAACGAAGAGCGGATCATGCCCGAGGGCGCTGAGGGCATAGGCAATCATGCCGCTCGTTGTACTCTTGCCATGCGTCCCCGCCACGGCGATGCACTGCCGCGCGTTCGCGAGCGCGCCGAGCAACGCCGCGCGCTTGACGACCGGGATGCCGCGCGCCCGCGCCGCCGCCAGTTCGACATTCTCATCGCGCACCGCCGCCGAGATGACGACAAGCGCCGCATCACCGAGAGAAGCCGCGTTATGACCGACATGCACCGCCGCGCCGAGGTCGCGGAGGATGCCCAACGCGGGCGAATCGCTCCGGTCGGAGCCGGTGACGCGGTATCCCTGCGCCAGCAGAATGCGCGCAAGCCCGATCATCCCCGCGCCGCCGATGCCAACGAAGTGGACCGCCGCATCCGCCGGTGGCAGGGTGATTGCCGCACGCATCGTCTCAGTCATCGCCAAACCTATCCATCGGTTGCGTCCGATTCCGTACCCGCTCCGGTACCTGGATCGAGCGGGAGATATTAAACAATACACCGAGCGCGCCGAGCGTCACCGCGAGCGATGAGCCGCCGTATGAGAACAACGGCAGGGGTACGCCGGTGAAGGGAATTGCCGTCGTCACGCCGCCGATGTTGATTACCGCCTGAAAGACAAGCCATGTGGTGATCCCCGTCGCCATGATCGCGCCGAAACGATCCGGCGCGCGGAGCGCCGTCCGGTAGCCACGCACCGCAATTGCCGCGAACAGGCCAATCACGACGGCGCAGCCAACGAGGCCGAGTTCCTCACCGAGGACCGCGAAAATCGCGTCGGTGTGCGCCGCCGGAAGCCAACTGAATTTCTGCCGCGACGCACCAAGACCGAGGCCGAAGACGCCGCCATCGCCAAGAGCGATCCGCGCTTGCCAGAGCTGCCAACCTGCGTCCCGCAGATCGCGCTCCGGGTGCAGGAAAAGCAGCAGCCGCTCGCGCCGGTAGGGCGCGGTAAGGGCAAGCAAGGCGAACGCGCCCGCACCACTCATCAGGAAGAGGCCGAGTTGCCGGATATCTGCGCCCGCGATCAGAAAGACGCTGATACCGACGACGGCGAGCACCGTCGCGGTGCCGAGATCAGGTTCGAGCATGACGAGGAAGAGGATCGCGCCGAGGATGATCGCGAAGGGAATCGCGCCATTCAGGAAGTGGCGAATCCGGCTCC
>JAICJW010000117.1 GCA_025928215.1 Chloroflexia bacterium
ATGCCTGTGAGGTCGAGCGCCGCCGCGATCTCGTCCGCCGCGTGACCAAGCACCAGGACGATACGCTCCACCCGCGATGCCCGGAGCGCGTCAAGCGCATACGAGAGCGCCGGGCGACCGGCAATCGGCGCGAGTTGCTTCGGTTGCCCCAGTCGGGTTGACGAGCCGGCCGCGAGCACCACGGCGGCAACCTTCCTGCTCTCGCTCACGCGGGCGCCGTGGTGTTCGATTGCCGCGTCTGCATGAACCCACCGGGGCGACCGGAGCGCACGGCGATCATCTCCGCGAGGATGCTGAGAGCGATCTCCTCCGGCGATGCCGCGCCGATGTCCAAACCAATCGGGGCGTGAATGCGGGCGAGATCGGCCTCGCTGACGCCCTCGGCGCGCAGCGTCGCGATGCGATCCGCGTGCGTCTTGCGGCTGCCAATCGCGCCGATGTAGCGGAGCGGGTGGGGGAGGGCGGCCTTCAGCGCCGGCCGCTCGAACTTCGGATCGTGGGAGAGGATGACGAGATACGTCTCGGCATCGAGCGTGACCTGCGCCAATCCCTTGTCCGGCCAGGCAAGAATGCGCCGCTCAACGTGCGGAAAGCGCTCCTCGGTCAGGAACCACTCGCGCGCGTCAATCAGCGTCACGTCGAAGCCGAGGTCCTGCGCGAACTTCGTTAGCGGAATGGCGATGTGCGCCGCGCCGATCACAACGAGGCTCGGCGGCGGCGGATACGACTCGATAAAGACGCGCGCC
Source organism: Chloroflexia bacterium (assembly GCA_025928215.1). Lineage (GTDB taxonomy): Bacteria > Chloroflexota > Chloroflexia > Thermomicrobiales > JALYUS01 > JALYUS01. Next base: position 747 of record JAICJW010000117.1, read on the forward strand.
TCGCCCGATGCGGCGGACACGATCCGCTCCTGCGTTTGTCGCGCGCGCAACGATTCCGCTCCCATCGCCGCCAGTTGCCGGTCGAGCGCGTCATCGTCACTCGTGCCATGAAGGATCGCCGCATCTTCACCGACGAGCAGTTCCGCGCCGACCCGCGGGCCGTCGAGGACGGTCACGGTGGCGACCGGCCGCCGCGCGGCGACGGCGGATTCCAGCGTACGGAGCAGCGTGAGGTCCATCAGTTCGCCTTAATTGGTTCCACAAAGACGTCAATCTCGCCGCCGCAGGAGAGGCCGACAGTGAACGCCAGTTCGTCCGCGACACCATACGAGACGAGGCGCGGTTCGCCCGTGCGCAAAACATCCTGCGCGACATCCACAACCGCCGCCTCGACGCAGCCGCCGCTCACGGAGCCGACAATGCCGCCCGATGCCGATATCGCCATTTTCGCGCCCCGACCGCGCGGCGCGGAACCCCAGACCTTGACGACGGTCGCGAGGGCAACGGGTTCCCCTTGCGCGAGCCATTCGTCCACCTGCGGCTGCACATCATTGAGTGTGGTCATCTCTCTGTCCCTTCTAGCGGGCGGCGACGACCGCCTTCGCGGCGGTATCCCGCCCTTGCCGCCTGCTGGGGCGGCGTCCCTGCACCTCGACCAGCAGCCGCGCCAGCGCCTGAAGGCTGGCGAGGTTGTTGGCGGGTAGGAAATCGTCGCAATACGGCAACGCCGCTTGCATCCCCCGCGTCAGCGGCTGATAGCCGCTCGTGCCGAGCAGCGGATTGAGCCAGATCAGCCGGAAGCAGTTACGCTGCAAATGCGCCATCGCGTCGCGCAGCAGTTCCGGCTCGCCTCGGTCCCAGCCATCGGAAATAACGATGACGATTGCGCCCTGATTGAGGACGCGGCGCGACCATTCGTAGTTGAATGCGTGGAGCGATTCGCCGATCCGCGTGCCGCCGCCCCAATCCTGGACGACCTTCGCCACGTCGTCGAGCGCGTCGTCAATATCCTTGCGCCGCAGGAGCCGCGTGATCCGCGTCAACCGCGTGCCGAAGACGAATGCCTCCACTTTGTCCAGACTGTTTTCCAGCGTGTGGACAAACTGCAACAGGAGGCGCGTGTAGCGCTCCATCGAGCCGCTAATGTCGCAGATCAGCACGAGCGGCCGCTTCTTCGTCTTCCGCTCCCGGAGCGTCAACTCGACGAACTCACCACCGTAATGCATGTTTTTGCGAATCTGGCGGCGCATATCAATCTGGGTGCCATTGCGCGATGGCTTGCGACGGCGCGTCTCGCGCTGGCCGACCTGCAGGCGCATGAGCTGCATAACGCGGCGCGCTTCCGCGAGTTCGTCTACCGTAAAGGTCTCGAAGTCCTTCGCCTGAAGCAGTTCGGACGAACTATACGTCCGGACGACATCCATTTCCGATTGCGCCTGCTCGCTCTCCGTCGAGTTGGTCGCCTCTTTACGGCTTGGATCGCGATCCTTGTTGCTGCGGCGATCTTCGCCCTCGCGCTCCTTCGCTTCCTCATCGCGGTGCTGCGCGTCCATCAGGCGGCGGCGCGGCTGCTGCTTCTGTAGTTGCTCGTCATCCGCCATGACAAGCCCTTCGTGTCCCTCGCCGTGATCCGTGGCGCGCCAAAAGGCATCGAACGCCTCATCGTAGAGAGGGATGTCTTCATGGCGGCTGATCAGCGTTGTGCGCCCAGCGTCCTTGACATCATCGCGCCGCTCCCAACCGACGTACTCAAGGGAGTTGAGGAAATCGAGCATATGCCCCGGTGAGACCTTGATACCCATGTAGCGCAGCAGGCGCGCGAAACGCACGACCTGCACGAGCATGACAGGCCCGACCTCCTCGGTGAGACCGGCAGGCGCGCCCTCAGCGGCCATCGTCACCGCCGCCCGCCACGATGCCCGCGTTCGCTGCCGCGAGGAGCGAGTGCGCCCGCGGCCCGCGGATCGTCTCAACATCTTCCTGATACTTCAGGAAGCAGCCGAGCGTCGCCTCAACGGTCGCGTCATCAAGGTCCTCAGAACCAAGCTGGACGAGGGCGCGCGCCCAGTCGAGCGTCTCCGCGACGCCGGGCAGTTTATAGAGTTCAATCGTCCGCAGTTCCTGAATGAAGCCGCAGACCTGCCGCGCCAGCGTCGTGTGCGCCTCCGGCACCTTCGTCGTTACGATCTGGAACTCTTTGGCGAACGACGGATAATCAATCCACTGATACAAACAGCGCCGCTTGAGGGCATCGTGAATCTCGCGCGTCCGGTTGCTGGTGATCACCACCACCGGCGGGGAATCCGTCGTGATCGTGCCGATTTCGGGCACCGTCACCTGGAAATCGGAGAGCAGTTCGAGCAGGAATGCCTCGAACTCGTCGTCTGCGCGGTCAATCTCATCAATGAGGAGAACGGGCGCGCTGTCGAAGCCGTGATCAATCGCTTGCAGGAGCGGGCGACGAATGAGGAAGTCGGGGCCGAAGAGGTCCTTTAGCGTCTCCTCACGGTCGCCGCCTGTCGCCTCGACGAGACGGATTTCCAGCATCTGCCGCGCGTAGTTCCACTCATACAGCGCGTTGGAGACGTCAATGCCCTCATAGCACTGGAGGCGGATCAGGCGCGTGTCAAGCAAATCGGCGAGTACCTTCGCGATCTCCGTCTTGCCGACCCCGGCCTCGCCCTCAAGCAGAATTGGCTTGTGTAGGCGTAGTGCGAGATAGAGGGTTGTCGCCAACGAGCGATCCGCGACGTAGCGGTGCTCCTGCAAGATATGCTGGATGCCGTCAATTGAATCAATCGTAGTCGCCACCGTTGCTCCCGTCCGTTCCCCCGTCCGCCGCATCGCGGAGCCGGGCCGCAAATCTTCTCTCACTGTAACGCGCGGAGAAGCCCGGCCATTCCGTCCATGACCGGGCTTCCAAGTGTACCACGTCGCGCGGCGGCGTGTTACCCGTTCCGCGCCCGCTCCACGGCCTTTGTCAGTGCCCGCTTCGCGTACACCTTCGTCATGGCAAGCCGGTACTCATCGGAGGCATGGATGTCCGAGAGGGCGAAGTCAATACCCTCCGCCGCGTGACTCGCCGCCTCCGCAATGTTTTCCGCCGTCGGCTGTTTGCCCTTCAGCGCGTTCTCGACCGCTGTGGCGCGCACCGGCTTCGATGTGACGCCGGAGAAAGCAACTGAACACTCCTGCACGTTCCCGTCGCCGCCGAGCGTGACGATCGCCGCCGCGCCGACGACGGAGTAATGCGACGCCTTGTTCGCCAGCTTCTCGTACGCGCTGCCAGATTTTCCTTGCGGCGTCTGAAAGCGGATTTCGGTCAGTAGCTCGTCCTCGCCGAGAGAGGTCGTCATCAGGTCCTCGAAGAAGTCCGCCGCTTTGATCGTCCGCTCGCCATTCGGCCCCTTCGCGACGAACTCCGCGTTCAGCGCGACGAGCACCGAGGGGAGGTCCGACGCCGGGTCCGCATGCGCGACGCTGCCGCCGACGGTGCCGCGATTGCGTACCTGCACATCGCCGATGTGCGCCGCCGCTTCGGGGATCAGTTGCACCGACTTGGCGAGGTCTTCATTCGATTCCAACTGGTAATGCGTCGTGAGTGCGCCGACCGCAACGGAGCCATTACTGCGCCGGACATACGCCATATCCGGCAGGCGACCGATATCAATGAGGTGGGCCGGTTCAGCCAGCCGCAACTTCATCAGTGGCAGGAGGCTATGCCCACCGGCGATGAACTTTCCATCGCCACCACACTCCTGCATCAGTTTGATCGCCTCATCCACACTGCCCGCACGGTGATACTCGAATTCCCCTGGAAGCATTGTTCCCTCCTTGAAGAGCCAGTAGTCGGTAGTCGGTAGTCAGAGACCCCGTTCCATACATCCCCATGCTGTGCGTAGCAGTGTGACGGTAGTCGGAAGCCGTTCTGACTACTGACTACCGACTACTGGCTACTGATTCATGATCCGCCATAGTTTCTCGCCGCGCAGCGGCATGTCAATATGCGTGACGCCGAACGGTTTGAGGGCATCCACGACCGCGTTAACAATCGCGGGCGTGCTGCCGATGGTGCCGGCCTCGCCGACGCCCTTGACACCGAGCGGGTTGATCGGCGACGGCGTCGTCGTGTGATCCGTTTCGAACGAGACGAGGCCGCGCGCGGTCGGCAGAGCATAATCCATCAGCGAGCCGGTGACGAGCTGCCCCGCGTCGTCGTAGACAACTTCCTCCCAGAGCGCCTGTGCGATCCCCTGCGCGAGGCCACCATGGACCTGTCCATCCACGATCATCGGGTTGATGACGCGGCCGCAATCGTCCACCGCGACATAGCGCTTCAGCGCCACTTCACCGGTATCGGCGTCCACCTCGACAAAGGCGATGTGCGTGCCAAAGGGATAGGTGAAGTTCGGTGGCTCGAAGAACGCCGTCGCCTCCAGACCCGGCTCGATTGAGGCAGGGATGGTATCTGCCGTGTAGGCGATCCAGGCGATCTCTCCGAGCGACTTCGCCCGGTCGGGCGCGCCCTTGACACCAAACTTGCCGTTCTCGAACGAGATGTCGTCCACGGAGGCTTCGAGCATGTGCGCGGCGATCCGCTTCGCCTTCTCCTGTACCTTCTCAATCGCCAGCATCATTGCCGCGCCGCCGACCGCCGTCCCGCGCGAGCCGAAGGTGCCGACGCCGTAGGGCGAACCGGCGGTGTCGCCGTGGTTAATGATGACATCGTCCACACCGACGCCGAGTTCATCGGCGGTGATCTGTGCGAAGGTCGTCTCCTGCCCCTGACCGTGCGGCGAGGCGCCCGTCGTCACCGTCACTTTGCCAGTCGGGTCAACGCGAACCGTGCTGCTCTCCCAGCCAAACCCGGCGGGCATCGCAGCGGACGGCCCCATCCCGCAGACCTCAACGTACGTGCTGAAGCCGATGCCGAGGTACTTGCCGTTCTTCCGTGCCGCTTCCTGCTCCCGGCGAAACTCGTCGTAGTTGATGTGTCCGAGCGCCTTGTCGAGCGCGAGCGGATAGTTGCCACTGTCGTAGGCGAGGCCGGCTGCCGTCGTGTACGGGAACTTGTCTGAGCCAATGAAGTTTCGCCGCCGCACCTCGACCGGATCAACACCGGCCGCATCGGCGACGAGGTCGCAGACCCGCTCGATCAGGTAGGTCGCTTCGGGCCGCCCCGCGCCCCGATAGGCGTCGGTCGGCACCTTGTTGGTGAAGATGCCATGCACGGTGCATTGCAGGTTCGGGATCGTGTATGGCCCGGTGAGCATCAGGCCGGTCAGGGTCGGAATGACCGGCGTCAGCAGTTGGTGATACGCACCGAGGTCGGCGAGGATATGGACGTGCAGATGGGTGATCTTGCCTTCCTTCGTCGCGCCGACATCCACGTAATCCGTCTGGCCGCGCCCCTGCGTGCCGCTCGCCATGCTCTCCGCGCGCGATTCAATCCACTTGATCGGTCGCCCAAGTTGCATCGAGAGCGCGGCGGCGATCCCTTCCTCGGCGTAGACATTCAGTTTCTGGCCGAAGCCGCCGCCGACTTCGGGTGCGACGACACGGACATGGTTCTCCGGCAGCCCGACGAGCAGGCTGAGGAACGTCCGGCACAGGTGCGGGATCTGCGTCGAGGTCCAGAGGGTGAGCGACTTCTTGCCCTTATCGTAGTCGGCAACGACGCCGCGACCCTCCATCGGCACCGGCGCAAGCCGCTGGTTCTCGATCCGCTGCGAGACCTTGACTTCCGCCTCATCAATCGAAGCGCCGCTCTCATTGTCGAGTTTCCACTCGAAGGCGATGTTCGTGCCAAATTCTTCATGGACATATGGCGCGCCCGCGTACGCGGCGTCGAGATCCACGACAGCCGGGAGCGGCTCATACTCGACCTGCACGAGGTCTATCGCATCCCGCGCGACGTAGCGATCCGTCGCGACGACCGCCGCGACCGCCTCGCCGGCGAAGTTGACTTCACCGACGGCGAGGGGATAGCGGGGCGGGACTTTCAGCCCCTCGCCGAAGCGATGGGCGACCGGCAGCGTGCCGATGCCGCTCGCCTTCAGGTCTTCACCGGTGACGACCGCGAAGACGCCGGGATGCTGCCGCGCCGCCTCGGTATCAATGCTCTTGATTCGGGCATGAGCATAGACCGACCGCACGATGCCGCAATAGAGCGTGCCATGCAGTTTGATGTCGTCAACGTAGGTACTTGCCCCTTCGACTAAACGTGGGTCCTCGCGACGTTTGATGGGTGATCCCACCAGTTTCGGGAGTACCATCGGTCATTCCTTTCCCCCGCGATGAGCGTGGAGCGAGAAGCGAGGATGCGAGAAAGTCATGAATGATCCCGTTAGTCTGCCGCCGCGCCTTCCTTCATGTGTTCGGCGGCGTGCTGCACCGATTTGACGATGTTGTGGTAGCCCGTGCAGCGGCAGAGGTTCCCTTGCAGCCCCTCGCGGATCTCCGCTTCGGATGGGTGCGGATTGCGCTCCAGCAGTTGCAAGGTGGACATAATCATGCCCGGTGTGCAGTAGCCGCATTGCAGGCCGTGCTCCTCCCAGAACCCTTCCTGGATCGGGTGCATCTGGCCATTCTTCTGGAGGCCCTCGATCGTCATCACGTCCGCGCCGTCCGCCTGAACGGTGAGCATCGTGCAGGACTTGACCGACTGGCCGTTGACCATCACGGTGCATGCGCCGCACTGCGTCGTCTCGCAGCCAATGTGCGCGCCGGTGAGGCCGAGAACCTCGCGAAGGTAATGCACGAGGAGTAGCCGAGGCTCCACGTCGTTCGAGTACTGGTCGCCGTTGACGGTCATGGAGACTTTCACTGCGTTACCCCTCCTAACAATAATCCGTACGATCCACTGCGAACGCGAGAGACGCCTGCCCGGTCACGCGACCCAACGCTAGGATTGGTTGGACGGTGCCGCCAATTGACCGGACATGCACTCGAAGAACTTGCCGATAATCGTGCGCGACGCGGGCATCAACATCCGTTGCCCGATCCCGGCGAGCGGCCCCATGATGTCGGCGTCGCCATCGTATGTCAACGCGGTGCCGTCGTCCGCGTCCGCCAGGGAGAAGCGGCCAACGCCCTTGACATTACCCGTTTTCGCCTGACCCTCAATCGTCAGTGTCCACGTTTCGAGCGGCACTTTCTCGGTTGTCCTGATCGTGCAGGTATAGGTGCCTTTTATGCCGGCAATGCCGATCTTCAGCGTAGCGCGGTAGGCATCCTCGCCAATTTCCTCCATGTTCTCGCAACCGGGTAGGCAGTGCGCGAGCGCATCCCTGGACATCATCACGTCATACACTGCCTGCTTGTCCGCCTTGAAGGTATAAGTGCCATTGACGTGCAATTGCCTGCTCCCTCCGGAGGTGATGCGACCGGGACGCGGGATGTCCGCCCGCCGCGAAACTCCTCAAGCGCCCAAAACGTCGTGCCGTACGGGGATTGTAGCAAGATGCCCCAGTGTGGCAAGGTGCATCGAATTGATCTAGACTGACGCTACGTATCAGTCGGCAGTCGGCAGTCGGCAGTAGCCAGTCATCAGTAATCAGTCGTCGGTAGTCAGAGAAGCCGGGATCGTTCCGGCTATTGACGGCTGGCTACTGCCGACTGCCGACTTGCCCATATGCTAGATGCCGAGATAGGCCGCGCGGATGGCATCGCTCGCGAGGAGGTCCGCCGCCGCGCCCTCGTGCGTGATCCGGCCCGTATCGAGGACGTACCCCCGGCTTGCCTGCTCCAATGCGGCCTGAATATCCTGCTCGACGATTAGCATCGTTCGCCCCTCCGCCTGCACCGCCTTGATGACATCGAAGATCGTATCCACCATGATCGGGGAGAGGCCGAGCGAGAGTTCGTCTATCATCAGCAAGTGCGGTCGCGCCATCAGGCCCCGGCCAATGGCGACCATCTGCTGCTCGCCACCGGAGAGTTTGCCCGCCAGTTGATTGAGCCGCTCCTTCACACGCGGGAAGAGCGACAGCACCTGCTCGAAATCCTGCCGGATCGCCGCCGCGCTATCCGTGCGGCTGAATGCGCCCATCATCAGGTTTTCGCGCACCGTCATGCCGACGAAGAGCCGCCGCCCCTGCGGCACGTGGCAGATGCCCGCTCGTACGAACTGCCCCGACGTCTGGCGGGCGAGTTCTGCCCCATTCATGCGGATGCTACCGGATATGGGATGCAGCAGCCCGGAGAGGGCATTTAACAGCGTGCTCTTGCCCGCGCCGTTTGATCCAACGAGCGCGACCGTCTCCCCGGCATGGATTACGAGGTCAACGTCCCAGAGCACCTGCACATCGCCATACGCGACGTTCAGGCCATGCACTTCCAGCAGCGGTGCGCCGTCGCGCGGAGGGGAGGTCATGCGCGCCCCTCCGATTCTATGCCGGTCATCGTCGCCGGGTTGTCGTCTTCATCGCGCACGCTCTCCGCATACCGCTTGCCGAGATAGGCCTCGATCACGCGCGGGTTATTGATGACGTCCGCCGGCTTGCCCTCCGCGATGTTCGCGCCCGCGTCCATCACGAAGACGCGATCCGAGACGCCCATGATCGCCTTCATCACATGCTCGATAATCATCACGCTCACACCGCTCTCGCGCACGCTCCGCACGAGGTTCATCGCCTCCTCGATTTCCACGAGATTCAGCCCGGCCATTACCTCGTCCAGCAGCAGGACTTCCGGTTCCATCGCCAGCGCTTTCGCCAGTTCGAGCCGCTTGCGATCGGCGATCGTCAACTCGTCGGCGGAACGATCGCGCACGCGCGCAAGTCCGACAAATTCCAGCACCTCGTCGGCTTTTACGGCGGCGGCGCCCACGCTGCCGCGATTGCCCTTGCCGAACAGCGCCCCGACCGTGACGTTCTCCCGCACCGACATATTCTGGAACGGCTTGACGACCTGCCAGGTGCGCGCGATCCCCATCTGGCCGATCCGGTAGGCGCGCGTCTTCGTCAATGCGGACGCCGCCCCCCGCAACAATCCGGCCCCCCCGCTGCTGCCGTACAGGTCGTTGCCGTGAAAGAGAATGCGCCCCGCTGTTGGCGGGTCAACGCCGGTAATCGTGTTGATAAGCGTCGTTTTGCCCGCGCCATTCGGACCGATCAAGCCAAGGATTTCGCCTCGATGCAGTTCGAACGACGCATCGCGCAGCGCGGTGACGCCGCCGAATATCTTGCGCACATGTTCCGCCGCCAGCACCACCTCAGTCACACGGATTCCTCCCGGAGCGACAAACCAAATGAACCGCGGAGACGCAGGTTCACTCTGTTTTCGTCACACGCGATATTGGCGCAGGTTGCGGGCGAGGACGCGCCACGCGAATTTCTGCCGGATGAGGTAGATGATGCCGCGCGGCATGAGCAGCACGACGACGACAATCGCCGCGCCGAAGAGCACGGCATGAAGGTTCGTGAAGTTTTTCCAGAGCGTTTCCTGAATGAAGGTGAGCAAGACCGCGCCGATCACGGGGCCGAGCGGCGTGCCGATGCCGCCGAGCACGGCCATCACGATCAGCCGGACATTCGTCGTCAGATCGAAGACGGTCGGTGGATCAATCGTCGAATGCCAGTAGGCGTAGAGTCCGCCTGCGAGGCCGCTGAGGCACGCATTTAGCGCGAAGGCGATCACTTTGTACATCGTCGTGTTGATGCCCATGACGAGCGCGGCGTCTTCATTCTCCCGGATCGCGACGAGGCCGAAGCCGAGTTTCGAGCGCGCGATCAGATAGGTGACAATGATTGAGGCGACGAGTAAACCGAGGGCGACGTAATAGAAGAGATTCGGATCGTTCTTGAGCGGGAGGTTGACGGGCTGGCTTGCCCCGAAAATCGCGAGGTTATTGCAGAGTTCACGCGTGGCGATTGCCACACCGAGCGTCGCAATCGCGAAGTAATGGCCACGCAGCCGCAGCACCGGCAGGCCGATCAGCGCGCCGTACAGGAACATCGCGATGCCACCGCCAACCATCGCCGGAACGAAACTCCACCCGCTCCGCGTCATCAGTTCCGCCGCCACATATGCGCCGCCGCCGAAGAACGCGACATTCCCGAACGCGGCATAGCCGGTATAGCCACCGATGATGTTCCACGCCGTCGCGAGCGTGCCGAAGATGAAGAGTTGTGTGAGCACATTCATCAGGTAGCCGGACGCGTGGAGGGGGATGAGCGCCACGATCGGCAACGCGACGAGCGCGCCGATCAGTAAGACGCGGTCCACCATCGTTGCCGTCGTCAGACGTCGTTTCGCGCTCGTCCCGGCGGGCGCTTCCCGTTCGTTGGGGCGGGAGAGGGGTCCGGCACTGCCAGCCATCAGCGGTAATACTCCTTCCCCATCAATCCGTTCGGGCGGATGTGTCCGCCGGTGGCGAACATGTCGTTGATCGGCGCCTTCTTCATCTGCGCCATCACCTTGTCGGGATCGGTGCTGCCCACCGCTTTCACCGCGTTCAAATAGGCGAGCGTCGCGGAGTAGTACGCCGCCTGGTTCATGGTC
>JAICJW010000590.1 GCA_025928215.1 Chloroflexia bacterium
CAGCGGATCCGGCGGCACGGGTGGCGGCAGTCGTCGGAGCGGTTGTCGCGAAGGGGGTCGCCGTCGGGCCACTTCCGCCGCACGATTCGAGCAGCATCGTCGCGGCGGCGAGCGAGCCGAGGGTTGCCGTCGCGCGCAGCAGAAAATCCCGCCGCCCGACCGTGCCCGCATACCACGCGGAAACAAGCGATTGGACTGCGGGGTTCTCGTCGGCAGGCGCAGTTGGCGGGGGAGGAACGGTCGTTGCCATAGAAGATGCCTCCTGATAATGAAGCCGCGTCCGGCCCAGAGTGTACGGTCGTTCCCTACCACTGTCTACGCCGGAAAACGGCGCACGGATGAGGACTGCCCGCATCCTGCGTCGTTCTGCTATGCTCACGTCGGTAGCATGGCGCGCGATGAGAGCGCACGGCGGGAGCGAGGGAGGAAGCGCGATGGCATGGACCTTTGAACTGCTCGCGGGGCCGATGACGATTACAGAAGGGCCGGCCTGGGATGGCAGCGGCCTCTTCTTCACCGCGATTCACCAGAACCGTATCCTCCGTTACGACCCCGTTGCCAAGACGCTCGTCACTGCCTACACCGATACGGGTGGGACGAATGGCCTGCTCTTCGCGCCCGATGGCCGCCTGTTCGCCTGCGAGGGGACGCGCGGCATGATGGCCTGTTACGACACAACCGGCAAGAGAACCGTTCTTGCCAGCCAGTTTGAGGGGAAGCGGCTGAACGCGCCGAATGATCTCGCGCTCGATAGCCAGGGGCGCATCTGGTTCACCGATCCGCGCTATGGCGAGCAAGCCGGGCGCGTGCTCGATCACGACTCCGTCTATTGCCTCACGCCGCCGCGCGATGGCTCCGCGCCGTGGGACATTGCACGCGTGACATTCGACACGACCCGACCGAATGGTATCCTCATTTCGCCGGATGAACGCACCCTGTATGTTGCGCAGAGCGACTATGTCGAGACCGCGCAGCGCGCGTTGCGCGCGTACCCGATTCAGGATGATGGAACGCTCGGTCCCTACACGGTATTGCACGACTTCGGCGCGAATCGGGGTATTGACGGCATGTGCCTCGACACCGATGGGAATATCGTCGCCACCTGTGGCTGGGAACTTGGCGGGCCGGGTTGCCGCGTCGCCGTCTTCGCGCCGGACGGCACGGTGATCGAGGAGCATCCCGTCCCTGCCGGCCGCCCAACGAACTGCACCTTCGGTGACGCCGATCTCCGCACTCTCTACGTCACGACGATCGACGGCCACCTCTATCACGTCAAGGATACGGGCCGCCAGGGCTACCTTCAGCCGCCCAAACAGCGCCCCTGGATACCGACATAGGGCCACATTGCGCAAGGGAAGGGAAAACGAGATGCCCACGAACAACCGGCTGCGTCTCCGCTGGCTCTCCCGCCTGCCAATCTGGCTCTATCGCGCGCATCTCGGCTGGCTGCTCGGCCACCGCTTCTTGCTGCTCACGCATACCGGACGCAAGAGTGGGCTGAAACGGCGGACGGTGCTCGAAGTCGTGCGCCACGACCAGAAGACAGGCGTGTATATTATCGCGTCTGGCTGGGGCGAAAAGGCCGACTGGTTGCGCAACATCGAGCGCACGCCCGATGTGACGGTTCAGAGCGGGCGCGAGCATTTCGATGCG
>JAICJW010000380.1 GCA_025928215.1 Chloroflexia bacterium
AGATCTCGCGCTCGTGATCGGTGATAATCCCGCGCAGTCCGTGCCGGTAATCTTCGTCCGCAAGCCGGACGGCAGCGTTGGTTGGGCCAGTATCAGCCTGCGGCTGATCCCGAAAGTGGGATAGACGTTTTGGACTGCGTCTGTATGTTAGGGTGACGGGGAAGGGGGCTGACTTAGGACTGCGCTGCGCCGTGCCGCTTGCATGTGAGCGGTCGCCCTCTTCGCTCCAGGCACCTGGCGGCAGACTCAACGGAAGCGTGTGGATCCCTCCATACAGACCTGTCGCCCCAGCGTGCTGATTCTCAGGCCGCAGACGGAGGAGGGCAGCATGTACATCGGTGTGGATACGCACAAGAAAGCCCATCTCCTCGTCGCCATCGACGATCAGGGCCAAACCGGCGGCACGCACACGATGGCGAATACACCATCGGGATGGGCTGCGGCGCTCTGTTGGGCGCACGGCCTTGATGCGACGCGTATCTGGGGGATCGAGAACAGTGGCTCACTGGGCAAGGGATTCGCCCAGTTCCTACTGATCCAAGGCGAGCCGGATGTCCACGAAATCGTCCCACATCGCACGGCGCAGTATCGCAAGCGCGGACGGAGCCAGGATAAGACCGATGCGACCGATGCGCTGGCCATGGCGCGGTTGCTGCGCGCGGAAACCGAGTTCCTGCCGACCGTCCCGCGTGATGATGTGAGCACCGAACTGCGCCTTTTGAGCGATCATCGCGACAATCTCATTGCGGAGCGGACGCGGTTGATCAACCAGTTGCACGCGCAGATGCTGCAAATCGACCCATGCTACGAGGAGAAAAGTGGCGCACTGACCAGTCTAACTGGCGTTCGCTCCTGCCGCGATCTCGAGATACCGCACGCCGGCGACGGGGTTTTACGGACGCGCCTGTTGATCGTGCACCAACTCGTCAGTCAGGTACTCCAGTTGGCGGAGGCAATCGAAACCGTCGAAACCGCGCTCACGCAGCGGGTAGAAGAGGGCGCCACACCGCTGGTCCAGTTGTGCGGCGTTGGCACAATCATCGCCGCACGGCTGATCGGGGAACTCGGTTGCGTGCCGCGCGTGCATTCGGCCGCCGCCCTCGCCGCCCTCGCGGGGATTGCGCCGGTGGCGGTCTCCTCGGGCGGGAAACATGGACACCGGCTCAATCGGGGTGGGAACCGGCGACTGAACCGGACGTTCCACATGATCGCGGTGTGTCAGTTGCGGTGTGAGCCACTAGCACGGGCGTACTATGCGAAGAAGCGCGCGGAGGGGAAGACGGCACGGGCCGCGTTGCGTTGCCTGAAGCGGCGACTGGTCGATGTTGTCTATCGTCTGTGGTGCAAAGGCGAGGGTGAACGGGTGGGCAATGAGCCCGCCCACAGAGCAGATTTGGCCCTGTGCAGGTCAGCTGCTTGACACGGAAGGCTCATATGAGTCTGCACGGATATTGTCAATCAGCCAGGCAAGCTCCTATACTGCGCCACTCGACATAACTTTGGGATGGCCGATCCGCGGGAGATGATAACCCGCGTCGTCATCCTCTAGCGGAGGGTGGACGACGATGGGGCAGCGATGGCGATCATTCGACCGCCTCCGGTCTCGCAAAGCGGATACAGGTTGCGCCGCTAAGCCAAAAGTGAGAAAAGAATAGTATGAGCAGATCATACACGTATCTGGCGGAACTCATCGGCGTGGTATGCGCCTACTTCATCATCCGTTTGCTCTTCTTTGCCGATTTGAGTACGAGAACCGTGCAGAGCGACGTGATACAAGGCGTCCTCATCGGCTTCGGACTGGCGTTTGTCACGGCCCAAGCGTACGCCAGAATCAAGGCCACGAAGGTCAACGGCTGGATCACGATGTTCGGCCTCGGCGTACCCGGCAACGGCATGTTTCTGCGGGCCGCACACGCACAACTATTTCCCGGCCCGGTGACCGTACCGCAAGAGGCGATGTATTGGTGGGCAAACGTGGATGGCGCGGGCCGGATTCTCACCGGAGCGCAGGACTACGTCATGCACTTCCCGCCGGGACAGCTCCCGCCCAGCGACGCCTTCTGGTCGCTCACGATGGGTACCGCGAAAAATCGCTTCGTGCCGAACCCGATCAACCGCTACAGCGTGAGCGATCGCTCGGGTCTCATGCCGAACGCCGATGGCTCCGTCGATATTTATATTCAGCATGCCGCTCCGGCAGGCCATGAATCCAACTGGCTGCCTGCACCTGCAGACAAGTTCATACTCTGGCTGCGCGTGTACATACCTGGCGAGGCCATTCTCCTCGGCGGGTACACCGTGCCGCCGGTTGCCAAAGTGAAATGATGCATATGGAGTACGAACATTTGCTGATCTTCGGTGGGGTCTGTGTCGGGACATGGCTCCTTTTCATCTACTTGTGGCCAAGCTTCATTATTAGAGTGTACAAGAGAGCCATCCTCGTCAAAGGGTTCGGTGAGGGCCCCGTCCCGATCAACACGCTCTACACGGAGTCGCAAAAACTCTTTGCAGACCCTGTTACATTGCAATCCGCTTCGGGCTCGAATTCGGTGACGGCCGGCATGAACCGCGACACGCTCTACGTCGTCGGCTGGCTCGATCTCAGGAAAGGGCCGTTGGTTCTCCATGTGCCGGACATGAACGGCCGCTACTACAGTGTGCAGTTCACCGATCCGTCGAAAAACATCAATTTCGTCTATGTCGGCACACGCACCACCGGAACGAAGGCGGGCGATTACCTCGTCACGGGACCGAACTGGAAACGAGCCGTGCCGCAGGGAATGTCCCAGATCTCTTCGCCGAACAACGCTGTGCTTGTGATCGGACGAGTGTTCGTCGAGAACGACGGCGACCTTTCGACCGCCTACGAGCTTGCAAAGCAGATACAGCTCACGCCGCTCGATCGCTAGCGATCGAGCCAAGCCGCAGGAACGTGTCACAGATTATGGAGATGCGTCTGTGAGAGGTGTGCCAAATGCGCCCAACCGCGCCATACGCTGGTAGATCAAGAGGTGCGAACGTGCCTGTTCGGCATCCTGGCACGGTTTTGGCACGACCACGCGGTAATCGTGAACACGCCTGTAACAACCCCCGATGTATGCTCGGATGGGAAGGAGCGAGGCAATGTACGGAGAACTCAGTGGTACACAGATAGAGAATATCCTCCACACCAGCACAGTGGGGCACCTCGGCTGCTATGGGGACGGGAGACCCTATGTCGTGCCGATCAATTACCTCTATGATGGCACGCACGTCTACGGTTACACGCGCGACGGGATGAAATTGCGGCTGATGCGCGCGCATCGGACCGTCTGCCTTCAGGTGGATCAGATCGATGGTATCGCCAACTGGCAGAGCGTGGTCACATGGGGAACCTTCGAGGAACTGCACGGCGACGACGCGGAAAAGGCGCAGCAGATGATGACTGATCGGTTCACGCCGCTCCTCGGGGGCGCGCCGATCCAGCGTGCGCATGGGATGGGCGGGTGGGGAAGCCACCCCCCCACCTGGCACGATGCCGTGCTTTATCGGATCACCCTGACCAAGAAGACGGGCCGCTACGAGACCCCGTAACGTCCTGTGTATAAATCGCAGCCGGCGCGGGATGCTGGGATACATGTCATTCGGGTGCCGGGCCACCGGCAATCCGCCACGGTCTGCGCACCGCTCGATTGACGATCGATCCGCCGCTTCCGCCGATGGGCAACTGGATTCGCACCGTCGTACCATCTCCCGCACTGCTCGTCACCGCGATCTGACCACCATGCGCGTGGATGAGCGATTGCGCGATCGCCAGCCCCAACCCGGTCCCCCTATGTGCCCGGGACCGCGCGTGGTCGGCGCGGTAGAAGCGGTCGAAAAGGCGCGGCAGGTGCTCGGCGGAAATCCCTTCACCGGTGTCGCGGATCGTCGCCACCGCCACCCCACCCCGGCGGCCCGCCGCGACGGTGATCCGCCCGCCCGTCGGCGTGTATTTGATGGCGTTGTCGAGCACGATCATCGCCACCTGATGTAGCCGGTCCGGGTCCGCCTCGATCACGAGCGGTTCGTCGTCGCCCGCGTACGCCAGCGCGATCCCGCGCTCCCCGGCCAGAGGGGTCGCCCGGCGCACGGCGTCCGCCAGCAGCGCGCGCAGATCGACATCGGCGACCGCCAGTTCGACCGTCTCCAGGTCGCTGCGGGCGAGGGCGAGCAGGTCGCCCGTCAGTCGTTCCAGATGGGCAATCTCCGCGCGCACGTCATCGAGAAGATCTCCGTGTGCGGCGAGCGGCTCCGCCCGGCGCTGCTGGAGCAGATCGGTCGCCGCGCGCAGGACGGTCAGCGGCGTGCGCAATTCGTGGGCGGCGTCGGCGACGAACTCGCGCTGGCGGCGGAACGCCTGCTGGATGGGGAGGAGCGC
>JAICJW010000471.1 GCA_025928215.1 Chloroflexia bacterium
CGGGGCCGTCATCAGGCCCTCTTCCCGCAACTACTGGATGAGACGACACGAGCGAGAATGGGCGGAGTGCCGTCTGGCCACGGGACGCTTGGTCGTCATCAGCGTTGCCCGAATAGCATAACAGGTTACGAATAGGTTCACATGATACCGAAGGGAATCTGCAGATATCTATACATTCAACAGTGTTCGAGCATTTTGACGATCAAATGACACAGCGCAAAGGAAAGAGGTGGTATCCTGTTCATGTCAAGTTCTTGACCCTCGCTCGACACCCTCGACATTGTGGTCCGCGCGGCGCGGCGCAGGCGATGCGAAGCTCTCTTGGGTCGCAGACCGCCATGCACCGTTTGGTGGATGCGCGATGCGAGGAGACATCGTATGACCACGATACTGGATGGCCGATCCTCATCACCCCGGCGACGCCCGGGGCCAAAGCCACGCGGGCGCACGGTCGTCCCCCTGACGATCACCGTTACCCACGCGCAACGCGCCGGGCTGGAAGCGCGTGCGGACGTGGAGAAGACGAGCATCAGCACGATCGTGCGCCGCTTCGTCGCGGCCGGTCTCGCCGCGAGTGGGCTGTTCGTCCTCGCGGCGCTGATCGAGATCGCTATTGTGCGCCGGTACGGCGCGCGCGCCCTCTGGGCAGCAAAGGAGTCATGAGTATGGACGCGCATACCCTCAAGAGTATGGCAATTGTTTCTCTCGCGGAGGGCACGAAACTCGGCTACGTCGAGCAGCCCCTCCTCGACCTGGCAGCTCGGAAGGTCGCCGCGCTACAGGTTAGGGGGAAGTCGGGTACGTTTATTGTTCCCTTCGAGGAGGTGGCATCCGTCGGTACGGATGCAATCACGGTGGCAAGCAGCCAAGCGACGCAGACGCCGAGTACCGGTGGCGCGGCGGATGGATTGCTCGACCTCGATGCACTCAGGAAACTGAAGATCGTGGATCACGCGGGTACGTTGCTCGGGACGATCTCCCGTGTCGAGATTGATCCCGCGAGCGGGGCAATTACCCAACTGGTGGCACACAAAGGTGGCATGCTAGGGATGGGTGGAGAGACGACGCCGATTGATGCGCGGGCGATCGTCAGTGTTGGCCCGGAACTGATGACTGTGAACAGGGAAGATCCGGTTCTCGTCTCCGCGCCATAGGCCAGGCAGCGCGGGATTGCGATGCTGCAATGTGCAGAGAACGGCTTCGCATTGAACGGCGCGGTAGCCGGGAGGATGATCCATGAACGATGACACTGCCTATGCGCAGGGGCAAGTCGCCCTCGATGATGCACGCTTTATGATGCTCGCGGACCGGTTGACTTACGCGGTCGTGCAGACGCGCCTGCGTGAGGCGGCGCTCGAAGAGGCGGAGGATCAGGTCGCGCATCTGGAGGAGCGCATCGCGACGCTCGCACCGCTCGATAGCGCGAACGCGCACCGCGTGGCGGCGCTGACAGCGGAAGTGGATCAATTGCGTGCGCTGGCGATAGCCGGTGAACTGGATCGGGTGCTCGCGACGCTGATCCCGACGATGGAGACGATTGGGGCGCGGGTGCGCGCGCTCGCGGACGACCTCGTCACCGCCGGGACACTGGCGGAACGCGCGCAACACTGCGCGAACATGCTGCCCCGCGAGACAATCCGGCAGCGCATCGCCGCGAACGAGATCGCCGAGCGCGTGCGGGGAATGCAGGAACTGACGCGCCTGCTCGGTCACTTTCTAGGAGAGGAACCGGCCGGCTGACCGCCGACGAGATTGAGATCGCGATGCGCGGTACGAGGGATTGACAGAATCATTGGCATGTAAGGAGGTACGCATGGTCGTCGAACAGTCGTCGCAGTCACATCCGCCCGGTGAAACGACCGGGACCAGCGAGCGAGCGCCGCAGCGGATGGCCAGCCCGGTGCTCGCCTTCGATCTCGCGCATGAAGTGGCGCAGTTGCGGGAGCAAACGGCGTGGCGTCAGGGTGACCGCAACGCGAAGACGTTAGTCAAGGAGGCCGATTTCCGCATCGTGCTCATCGCGCTGCGAGCGGGGAGCCGGATGGAGGAACATCGGGCAGCGGGGCGGATCAGTGTGCAGACCCTGATGGGGCATGTGCGACTGCAGACCGCCGGAACCAATGTGGACCTGCCGGTTGGGCGACTGGTGAGCGTGGAGCGTGATGTGCCCCACACCGTGGAGGCGCTGGAAGAGAGCGCCTTCCTGCTGACGATTGCCTGGCAGGGGACGCACGGTGATGCGGCGCAGCGAGAGGGAGAATCGGTGTAATGGACCGGCTGCGCAGTGATGATGGATCATGTCGCGCGGTACGGGCGATTGAGTCCGACCATACCGCGCGCTATCCGGAAGGAGCACGCTAAGGCGTCCGAACATGCGTATGAGACTGGGTGCGACGGTATGGAGCGCGGATGAGGAGCGCGTGGGGTAGCTCGCGGGCATTCTACGATGCGTCGCACGCGGGCGAGATCAGCAATACTGCGGTACTCGTGCGACTGATAAAGGAGCGCATCGCCCCGGCGTAAGAAAGGGAGCATATGCATATCGTGCTGGCGAGTCTCGGATTTCCCGTCTGGCTGCGGGTCACGCATTATCTCAATCTCCTCTTCGTCGGTCTCCTGATCCGCAGCGGCGTCGAGATCCTCGGCGCGCACCCGCGCTTCTACTGGAATGACGGCTGCACGCCCGGCTCGGAGTGGATCAGGTTCACGAAGAAGAAGGTGCCGACCGAGCCGGGCGTCCTCTACACCGCGCGCGACGACGAGATCGCCATCACTCCCCTCCTCGCTCTTCCCGGCAACAAGAATCTCGGCCTCGGTCGCCACTGGCATGGCGTCACCAACTCCCTTTGGCTGCTCAACGGCCTCGTCTACGTGCTGCTGCTCTTCGCGACCGGCGAGTGGCGCCGCCTCATCCCGACCTCCTGGGCGATTTTCCCTGCCGCCTGGCACTCACTGGTCACCTACCTGACGTTCCACGTCCCGCCGCTCGCCGAGTTCCGCCCCTATGATCCCTTGCAGCAACTGACGTATGCCTTCGTCGTCTTCGTCCTCGGGCCGGCCATGCTGCTGACCGGTATCGCGATGTCCCCCGCGATCGCCGCCAGCGCC
>JAICJW010000062.1 GCA_025928215.1 Chloroflexia bacterium
CCGCATTCCGGCGATGGTGCGCGATGCCGCTGTCAATCGCCAGGCGGATCATCTGCGGCGCGACGAGGTTCGCCGCCGCGACCATGATGAGGGCAACGAGCGCGCCGAGCGCGTCCCGCCAATAAATACGCAAGTACCCCAATGCCCGCCGAAGCGCCTTCCCGCCCCCCGGCTGCGGCGTCATCCCGCCTGGCCCGCTACCCGGACGTTGTGCCATTACGAGGCTCGTGTGTTCGGAGTTCGCAGTTCGGAGTTCGGAGTCGTCGCCTCACCCTTCTCCGAACCTCGAACTTCGAACTGCGAACGCGCTGTCGCCCTGTCGTAGGCGAGGCGGAAAAGATCGAGCGCGCCGGGGATCGCACATTCGTCGCGGATCGGGTAACTGACCCAGCCGCTTTGTGGCAGGATATGGTGCGGCATCGCCTTCCCGTCGCGCACCAGTTCCTCACGGATGCGGACGGGGAACGGCAGATCAGCGAGGTAGTCGCCGTGCAGGTGGCCGAGTTCGCGCCTGCCGAGGCGAAACTCCATGCCGCCGAAGCGATGCGGCTCCTCCGTCACGCCGGGCCAACTGAGCACTTCGTCGCGGATGATGTCGTGTGCGTTCATGGTATCTGTCCCTTTGGTTCTGATGAACCGTTCGAGCCGGATGCGCGCAATGATACTCCACACCCGCGCCGCCGCCCCAATCGCGCGTGGCAGCCTGCGGAGCCTGATCGCTCGTCGCCCGGTGGAGCGCACCTTCATCTCCTGTGTAACACCGCGGCGCCCGATTCTATTCGCCCCTCCCCGGACCCGGTCGCAGATGCTCCGGTAAGGCCCAGTAGACCGCAAGCGCGGTGACGAGCGCGAACCCGGCGACCGCATTGATGACGGCGCCCACGACGCAGACGACATAGGTGAGGGGGCCGATCTGGAACTGCTTGTTAATGATGCGGATCAATCGCTCGTCCGCATCGCGCGCGAGCAGCCGCCGATCGTGCGCCGCGTAGCGCCAGAGGAGATTGAAGGCAATGGCCATCGCGAGGAAGGTGCCGCTGTAGAAGATCGCCGCCGTACGCGCATCAGGCTCCCGGATATACTCCGCGAGGACATTGGTTGGGAAGGGGATGAAGGTGACAACAATAAGGAGGAACCCGTTGAGGAGCAGTAAGGTATGGTCCGTGCGGCGGATCATTCTGAAAAGATTGTGATGGTTGATCCACACGATCAGTACCGTCGCGAAACTGGTCACGAAGGCGAGATAGGACGGCCAGGCGTGCAGGAGCGCGCGGAGCAGGCTGTCACTCTGAAGCGTACCCGGAGGCGGGGCGCGCAATTCAAGCACAAGCAGCGTCACTGCAATCGCGAAGACGCCGTCGCTGAACGCCTCAAGCCGCCCGGTCTCTTTTTCGTCGCCTCGTTGCACACGTTCTTCGGTTCGCACCTATTCCCCCACCAACAAGTACCAAGTCGAAAGTATAATGCATGGATGCTCTGCTTCCCTCTTGTTACTTTGCACTTGTTACTTTTTACTCGCTTAGAGCATCACCAATCCCTGCCGCACGCCGACCGTCACCGCCTCGGTGCGGCTGGAGACGTTTAATTTGGAGAAGATCGAGCCGACGTGGAACTTGACGGTATGCTCGGAGATGCCGAGCCGCCGGGCAACGATCTTGTTTCCCAGCCCCTCCGCCAGCATGTGCAGCACCTCGATTTCGCGCGGCGTCAGTGGTTGCGCCGGGGCATCGAGCGCCGTCGTGTCTGGCACGGCGGCCAGTGAGGCGAGCGCCGCCTCGGCGGTATCGGGGTGGAGGACGACGAGACCCGCCGCCGCTCCCTCGACTGCCGCGATGATCTCCGCCGCCGTCGCCTCACGCGGTAGCACCGCCCGCACGCGCGATCGGAGGGCGACCGCCGCCCAGAGCGCGGACGGGTTCTCCGTCAGCACGACAACCGCCGGAACGTGGCTGCCCGCGCCGAGGGCGAGCAGCCCCGGCACGAGCAGATCATCGCCCCACTCCTGCTCAACGAGCACGACATCCGGCAGGAGCGTCTCGCTCGCCCGTGCCGCCGCCTCGATGCTGGCGACCTGCCCAACCACGGCGAAGCGGGGGCTGGAAGCGACCAATGCCTCCAGCCCCGCCCGCACGACCGCCGATGGCGCGGCGACCAGCACCCGCGTCACGCCGCTTCTGCCTCTTCAGGCTCCGCCGCGCCGATCCGCGCATCAACCGCGATGCGCCGCCCGCTCCGCACGATCTCCAGCCGGAGTGTGTCGCCCGGTTCGGCATTGGCGAGCGCGTGGAGCAGACTATCGGGCCGGGCGAAGAGCGCGCCGCCGGTGCCGATCAGTACATCACCGGTGAGCAGACCCGCCGTCTCCGCCGGACTGCCCGCCGCCACTTCCATCAGCAGCAGGCCGAAGATGATCGTTGTGCCGAGAGGCAGGCGCACCGGCCGCATTGTCACGCCGAGCGCCGGGCGTCCCGCCGTGCCGCGCAGGAAGCGCGCGACGGCATTGCTCGGTACGGCAAGGGCGAGGCCGCCCGCGATCATACTGTTGATGCCGATCACGCGCCCCGCGGCATCCGCCAGCGGGCCACCGGAGTTGCCGGGCGCGAGCCGGACATCTGCCCGCACCCAGCCATGCCCACGCGGGCCATCCGCTGTCGCTGCCGCGTGGACGACTCCCGTTGTCAGCGCGCCCGTCAATCCAAGCGGGTTGCCGACGGCGAGAACGAGCGAGCCGACCCGCAGCGTATCGGAATCACCGATGAGCGCTGCCGGAAGATCAGTCGCGTCCACCGTCAGGGCGGCAAGATCGCGACGATCATCCCGCGCCGTGACCACCGCTTCAAAGGCTCGACCGTCCGCGAGTTCGACCGTCGCCCGCGGGCCGCGCGCGACATGCGCGTTCGTGATAATCAGGCCGTCCGGCTGCCAGATGACACCGGAGCCGCCACCGGGACCCTGTCCGCGCACCTGCACCGTCGCGCGGCGGAGGTGCTCCGCCATCGCGACAAAGGCGTCGGTGAGGGCGGAAGGTGTTTGCGTCAGTTCATCCGCGATCACTGCCATCGCTTTAGCCCTCCCGCTGCGGGCGCTCGCCCACCGTGATCGCGACATCTACCGGTGCGCCGCCCCGCGCGACCTTCGCGGCGAGGGGCGTTCCGATCCGCTCCGGGCCGAGCAGCGCCTGCACGGCGTCGGTGTCCGGCGTCGGCGTGCCGTCAAGCGCGATCAGAATGTCGCCGATAAAGAGTCCCGCCTTTTCCGCCGGGCCGCCGCCCTCGATCGAGATGACGATTACCCCCGTTTCGCTGGTGACACCGACCGATTGCTTGAGCGTATCGGGCAGGCGAACGGGTTGCAAGCCGACGCCGAGGTAGCCGCGCGCGATATGCCCCTTCGTAAGCAACTGCTCCACGACACGATGGACCGTCGTGGCGGGGATCGTCAGGCCCATGTTGCGGGACAAACCGGAGGTGTTGATACCGACGATCTCGCCCGCCGCATTGACGAGTGGGCCGCCCGAGAAGCCGGGGTAGAGCGTGACATCGGCGCGGATGAACTGATCCACCTGCCCGCCGCGCCAGGTGTTCCACGGCCCGCCGAGCGCGCTGACGACGCCGAGGCTCGTGCCGAGGCCGCCCTCGCCGAACCGCCCGACGGCCAGCGCCATATGCCCGACCCGGAGCGCGGTCGCATCGCCGACCGCCGCGGCGGGCAGATTCGCGCCCGCGATTTTGAGGATGGCGAGATCCGTGCTCGGATCGCGCCCGGCGAGCGTCGCGGAACTGCTCGTACCGTCCGGCAGCGTGACGGTGATGTCGTCGTCACGCTCGACGGTGTGATCGGTGGCGACAATCACGCCCGGTCGCCAGAGGACGCCGCTCGCCGATTGTCGCTGCCGCGCGTGGACGGCAACGGTGGA
Source organism: Chloroflexia bacterium (assembly GCA_025928215.1). GTDB lineage: Bacteria > Chloroflexota > Chloroflexia > Thermomicrobiales > JALYUS01 > JALYUS01. The sequence goes on from JAICJW010000062.1 coordinate 3,917, forward strand.
TGCCCCGGCGCGCTCGACGGCGTCGGCGAGATTGTTGGAGAGATCACGCAGGACGCTCGGCGCCTCGGAAGAAAATGATGCCATCGGAAAAACCTCCTTGATCGCGGGAAACCCCGTGTTCCCCGGTTGCGTCCAGTATGCGCCGCGGTTGACACGCACCGTATCAGCCGAATGGGGGACGGCATACCCGGAAAAATGGGCGGGGATCAGTCGCCAGTAGTCGGTAGTCAGTGGTCAGAAGGAGTAGCGAAACAGCGACGCATTTCCCCTTCCGGGGGGTCGGGTGATTCCATGCAAAGTTGGGAGAATGCCGTTATACTCTGTGTACGTTCACTTCTCCAACGAAAGGACTGATTGACGTGGCGATGGCAGTGATGACGAACCGGGGCTTGATGGAACTTGAGACGACGATTGCGAACGGCTTCAGCAAATTTCTCGAAGTCGGCAACGCGTTGCTGGAGATTCAGACGCGCAAACTCTACCAGGACGATGACTACGCGACTTTCGAGCAGTACTGCGCGAAGCGGTGGAGCATCAGCCGCTCGCAGGCGTACCGGATGATTCAGGCGGCGGAAGTCGTCGGCCATCTCGCCGAGGATCACGCCCTGCCGCTACCAATTCACGAGGCGCAGACGCGCGTGCTCGCCAAACTGAAGGAGCCGGAGGCGATTCGTGCCGTCTGGGAAGAGGTCGTGGATGAGTACGGCGAGACGGTTTCCGCGCCGAAGGTGCGCGACGCGGCGGACTACTACGCGGCGATCCAGGAGAATCCGCAGCGCGCCGCCTGGCCGCGCGGCGAGGTGATCGCCGCCTACCGCGAGGCGCAGAAGCGCGGCGAAGGCGCGCCGCGCGATGAGAACAACGATGATTCATATATCATTGACGCCCCGGCACGGCAGACGAACGCGGCGCGTGCGGAGGAAGAGGGCGAAGCGCCGCCAACGCTCACCTTGCGCGATGTTCACAACCGCCTCGCCTCCGGTCGGCAACTGCTTGCGCTCGATCCGACGGAGTGGGCGACACGCCTCGATGACGCGACGGCGACCGATATGCAAACGCTCGTCACCGATCTCCGCCAGTGGTGCGACCGGATGGACGCCGCGCTCGGCTATGTCCTGCGCGGGTAGCGGGCGACAGACAGGGGGAATTGCTGATCCGCCAAGACGCCAAGAAGAAGAGAGAAGGACGCATGCTCTTATCTCTTTCTATTCCTTGGCGCTCTCGGCGTCTTGGCGGTTCATTCTTTCCGTGCGGCGATCAGTCGCGCTCGACGATCCGCGTTGTCGCCCGGCTGTTCGTTACCTGGGCGCGTTTCGCCATCTTCTCCGCTTCATCGCGGGTAGCGAACGGGCCGAGATGGAATCGCATCGGGCGAGCGAGCGCGTTATCCGGTGGGTCAATCACTTCAACGACATAGGACATCGCCGTCCCCTCCTTCGTATCGTCGCGCGAAACACCAGACACTTTCTATCATATACGACTACTCTCGCGCTACTGTTGCGGAGCGAGTTCGAACTCCGAACTATCTCTTGCTGTGATAGGGAACGCTGGTGACGACGGTGTTGGGGCGCAGGAGGAGGGCGGCTTTCATGCGCAGGGCGGTCTGCGAGTGGAGAATCTGCTCCCACCAGTGCGCCGGGATGTACTCGGGAACGAGCACGGTGATCATCGCGTCCGGGCGCTTCTTCTGCACCATGTCAATGTACGACAGCAGCGGCGCCATCAGCGAGCGATAGGGCGACTCTAAGATGACGAGGTTGACGTCCTTGCCCCACTTCTCCCACTTCTCCTGCAACTGCGCCGCTTCCGCGGCGTCGTCCGTCACATGAACGCCGACGACCTTTGGCGAGAGAGTGCGCGCGTAGTTCAGCGCGTAGACGGTGGATTTATTCATGTCCGCGATCGGGATGATGACGACCTGCTCCGATTGCTGGTAGGTACTCGGCGCATCGCCGTCACCGAGCGCCAGTTCCTCCGCCGCGCGGACGTAATGGCGGTTAATGCCCCGGAAGAGCAGGATAAGCAGCGGCATGAGGACGAGGACGATCCACGCGCCGCCCTGGAATTTCGTCAGCACCACGAGAATCAGGACAAAGAACGTCGCCGTCGCGCCGACGAGGTTGAGGGCGAAGCGGCGTGTCCACCCCCGCCCCCGCTCCTTGTACCAGTGCAGCACCATGCCGAACTGCGAGAGCGTGAACGCCGTGAAGACGCCAACTGCGTAGAGCGGCAGCAGACGGTCGGTCTGGCCACCGAAGATGATGAGCAGGAACGTCGCGAGAACGCCGAGGACGGCGATACCGGTGTTGAAGGCGAGGCGGTCCCCCCGGAAAAGGAACTGCTTCGGCATGAAATGATCCTTCGCCAGCCAGGTCGAGAGTCTCGGGAAGTCCGCGAAACTCGTGTTGGCGGCAAGGACGAGGATCAACGCGGTCATCGCCTGAATGAAGTAGTAGAAGAAATTGTGGCCGATCACCGTCCGGGCGATCTGCGAAACGACCGTCTCTTTCGCATTCGGTACGATGCCATAGCGATGGGCGAGGAAGGAGAGACCGATGAACATCGCGCCGAGGATCGCGCACATCCAGGTCAGCGTCTTGGCGGCATTATCGGCCTCCGGCTTTTTGAAGGCGGGCACGCCGTCCGAGATCGCCTCCACCCCCGTCAGGGCCGTACACCCCGCCGTGAATGCTTTCAGGATGAGAAAGAGCGAAACGCCCTCCACCGCCTGCACCGACTCGCGCGGGGCATTGATCGCGACATCACCGCCCGTCAGCGAGCGGAAGACGCCGAGGAAAATCAGCACGGCAATGCTGAAGATGAAGAGATAGGTCGGCACGGCGAAAATCGAACCGCTCTCCCGGATACCGCGCAGGTTGCCGAGGATAATCAGGCCAACGAATGCTACGCAAATTTCCACCCGCCACGGATGGAGCGATGGCAGCGCGGAGGTGATTGCCGCCACTCCCGCTGAGACACTGACGGCGACGGTCAGCGTGTAGTCAATCAGCAAGGACGCGCCCGCCGTCAGGCTCGGCAGGGTGCCGAGGTTCGCCTTCGCGACGAGGTACGCACTCGCGCCGTTCGGGTAGGCATGAATCGTCTGCCGGTAGGAGATACCGACAATCGCGAGCAGAACGGCGATGGCGATGGCGATGGGGATCGTATAGCCGAAGGCCGCGCCTCCGGCGAGAATGAGGACGCCGAGGATCGCTTCGGTCGCGTACGCGACGGACGAGAGCGCGTCCGACGAGAAGATCGCCAGCGCCTTCACATTCGTCAGCCGCTCGTGGATGGCGTGCTCGCTGGCGATCGGGCGACCGACGAGCGCGCGGCGCAGTTTGCCGAATGCGCTGTGTGGCTTCGTCAATTGCTCGCTCGCGACGAGATAGTCCGGCGAGACCTGCTTCAAGACCTGATCCTGCGCGCGCAGGATGCGGACGTACTTATTGCCGGGTAGCGTGCCATGCCGCACCTCGCGGAAGTCTATCCGCGGCGCGGTGGAGCGTCGGGTGGCACGCGTCGTTTCGCCGTTCAATTCTGCATAAAACTCGGGGGGGAGCGCGACGCCGTTCGCTGCTTCCGGTGTTGCGGGCGGGAGCGGTTCTGACGGATCATCGGGTGTATTGGCAACCATGCAGAGTATTTCCTCCATACAGTCACACGGGTGCGGTATCCAACACCGCACCCCTTCATGTGACGATACGGACATTATACTCTGCATGTATAGAGGAACGAAGGACTGAGGGCTGAGGATCGGTCACATCCGGTTCGGGGTATCACCGCCCCACTCATCGCGTCGTAGCGCCCATCGCCACGGCATACCGCTCGCCATTGTGGACGGGAAACGGCATGGGCGCGTCATCCGTAGCATCAAGGAGTACGATGCCGTCCGCGTTCATGACGCAACAAGGGAGAGATGGGCGCGAGACGATCCGGGCGGTCATGGTGCCATCGTCCGCGACGGTATAGGTGAGGTCGATGGCAGCAGCGCGGTACTGGACGTTGGCGAGGGTGAATGAGCCGCGCCACCCATCGGGCAGGCCGGGGACGAGCATGAAGCGGACGCCGCGCCAGCTCGCGTCATCCTCGCGGAAACCGGCGATGTGGCGCATCACGAGCGGCAAGGTCTCCGCGCCCCAGCCGTAGGCGTCGTTGCCGGTGAATTTCGCCAGTGGTTCGGGCCAGTATTCCCGCGCCCCCCCGGGTGTCGGGCGTTCGTCCGGCACGTGCGTGCGGCGGTCATTCTCGCGGTAGACGCGGTCCACGATCTTTTCCACGAATCGTGCCGCCCACGCGTCGCAGCCAAGCGCCGCCGCCACCTCGCCGAGTGTGCCGCTCCAGGACGGCCACCAGCGCCACGGCGCGGTGTCGTAGTGTTCCAGTTCACGGCGCAGGGCGGCACGCTGCTCCTCCGGCAGGTCGAGCAGCGCGGGCGTGAGCGAGAGGGGCGAAAAGCGGTTCGGATCGGTCTCCCAGTAGGTGCTCGACCCCTCGATGAAGCGGCCCGCGCGGACATCCCAATCGCGGAAGCGGCCCGTCGCGCCGTCCCAGAGGCGCTGCACCCGTGCCGCGTACTCCCGCGCGACGGCATCCCAGTGCGCCACCTCGTCCGGTTCGCCGATCTGCCGGAACATATCCCGCAAGATACCCGCTGAGAGAGACATCGCCGCCTGCAACTCGACGGGGCGGGTGCGGCCCTGGATGATGCCGTCGCCGGTGCCGGTCGGATCGAGGCGGGGGTTATCGTCCTCGCCCGCCTCCCAGGTGCAGTGATAGGAGAGCCAGCCGTCGCTATCTGTCCGCTCGGCCAGCCACCAGTGGAGATAACGGGCAAGCAGGGGAGCGATGCACGCGATCTGGTCGGGATCGGGCCGGCGGCGGAGCAGGCGCGCGCTGTGCAGCACGGGCAGGCACCAGGCGGGCGAGGTGCCGCAGACCGCGCCGTCCGCCGCGACCATGTTCGGCTCGCCGCCCCGGAAGACGCAGGGAACCTGATCGCCGGGCGTGTCCCGCAGCAGCGTTTGCAGCGCCTCCTGCGCGCGCACCGGTTCCGCGAGGCCGAGGCGGTCGAGATCGAGGGCGCCCTCGGCGAGTACGGCGCGCGGCCAGGCGGCCATCCATGCCGGCCACTCGCCGCGGAACACCCCCCCCGGTGGCTGGATGAGCAGGCGCGTCGTCTCCATGTCATAGACCCAGCCGCGCCGCCAGTGTTCCGGCCAGTCGCCGGTCAGTCGCGGGGCATGGCTCCAGAAGGTATGGTCGGCATGCCGCTTCTCCTCCTCGATGGCGGCAACGGCGTGCCAGAGCCGTTCATCAGCGACAGCGAGGTGATCGGCGAGTACCGCCCATCCCTCCCATCTTTCGCCTGCGTCGAGATGGAATGGTGTCCAGACGCCGGGAAGGGGGCGGCGTTCAAGCCGTCGCATCATGGAATTGCGGACGAGGAGCGTGTGCGGCTCCCGGCCGGTGAGTACCGCGCCGTCGTCCTTCGCCTTCCACCGGCCGGAAACGCGGTCGGCGTCGAGCAGCCAGCCCCATCGCCCGGTGATCGCCGTCTCGGCGTGAAGTGTCGCATGCATGGCGAGCATGCCGGTACGCAGCCGGAAAGCGGCGAGCGTCACGGTGCAGCCGGGGGGTGTGGCGCGGAAGATCATCAGGTGGCTGGAGTGGTGGGAAGCATGGAGTCCGTGCGCGGCCCAGTCGGCGCGGGAATGGAGTTTCGCCTTGCCGAGTTCCAACCCGGCGCAGAGAAAGATGGCGCGGCGCGGATGGACATACGCCCAGCCCATGCCGAGGAATCGCTCGCTCGTGCGGATCATACCGCCGCTGGCGTCCTCCCAGGAACGCGCGACATGTTCCGGGCTGTGCAGGTAGCCATACGGCGTGTATGCATCGGTCGGAAAGGTCATCGTGACGGTGGACTCCTTCAACGAGTGTCCGGCTCCTCTCTCCATCGCCGGACAAACCTTGTGGTTCCTGATCTCAGAGCGATGGAGCGGGGCGGGGGTGAGGAATTCCTACGCTCCTTGCGCGTCGCTTGCATCGAACAGGGCGACCAGTTGGCAGATCAGTTCGAGCAGGTGGTTCAGATCGAAGGGTTTATTCAAGGCGAGAACGTGATGTTCCTCCAGGAATGGCGCATGCGCGGCGATGCCGGTGACGTCCGCCGAGCAGAGTAGGAGCGGAAGCGTCGCGGTCAGCGGATTATCCCGCACGGTACGGATAATCTGGAGGCCGGAATCCGGCGCTTCCATCCGCAGATCGAGGATCACTAACGCGGGTCGCTCCTGGCGGATCGTCTCAATCGCTTCGCCCCTCGTCATGGCGGTGACGACACGGTATCCCTCGTCGCTCAGGAGATCCACGAGCAGATCGCGGAACGGCTCGTCGTTGTCAACCACCACAATGACCGGCTGCATCCGCACCTTCCGTTTCGTGACATACATAGAGACGAGCGGACGCATTGTACACCGACGCAACTCGGGCGCAATGTGCTCTGACTGCCATCCGGGCATGAAGCGGATTTCCCGGTAGTAGCAGGCTTCCCGCCTGCTGCCACCTCTTTCTCGATGTCGCGTTACGACGCAGCATTATGCGTCTCATCATCCCCAGCGAGTTCGGCTTCGAGTGCCGTGATGTCGTCCAGCATCTGGGCATGCGCCCGAATGACATACGCGCACAGGCGTGCCGCCGCGATTGTTGAGACCTGGTGGCGGCGGAGTTGCGCCGCCGCCAGGGTCGCGACGGTCAAATGCGTTCGCAGGTCGAACAGGCGGATCGGCAGCCCGCGCGACGGCGTTCCGCTCGCCCTGCTCACTCTCTGCCCATCTATCGGCCTCTGGCGCGCGATCGCTCGCGCGTCGTGTCGGCGCTTCACGCCGTCGCCACGCCGTCGCGATCAGGCCCGTGATGGCGCATGCGACGGCGATAAACAGGAGCAGATGCAGTATGCCGGGTGTATTAAAGACGAAGTGGCCGCGCGGCGGGAGAGAGACGTAACCGGCGGCAAGCGTGCCGGCAACCACACTGGTCAGACCGGCGCCGAGGCCGCCGTACCACGCGGCAAGCGCGGCCGCGAGATAGAACGGCGTGAAGGGATTTGCCGCGAAGAACGACGGGAAGAGCAGGCTGATCGCCGTCGCGCACGCCGGGGCAATCAGCGCAAACCCATACGCCATCATGGGCATCGTGGCTGCAGCGAAACGTCGCATCATCTACCCTCGCGCCGTGTAACACGCCAACCGTGCGGTGCGCGTGCGAGAAACTGCTGAAAAGCTCTCGCAAGAAGCATACAGTGATGGCGGGATGAAGGAGCAACGTTCTTCTCACCGTCCGGCGATCCGCGCTCGCGGCGAATGTTTGCAGATCGTCGCCTGCGTGCGACACTGAATGTCCTGAGTGCAGCGGAGCACCAGCAGCGGAAGGGAGTGACGGAATGCCGAACAGTCGGGGTCAGCACCAGGATGGGCAGGAAACGGTGGGCGCGGCGCTGCGGCAGTCGCTGACGTGGCGCTGCATCGGGCCGCATCGGGGCGGGCGCGTCGTCGCCGTCGCGGGTGATCCGAGCGAGCAGATGACGTTTTATTTCGGCGCGTGCGCGGGTGGTGTCTGGAAGACGAACGATGGCGGTACGTACTGGGAAAATATCTCCGACGGTTTCTTGACCACGGCGGCGGTCGGCGCGATTGCCGTCTCCGAGTCTGACCCCAACATCCTCTATGTCGGCACGGGCGAGACGACGATTCGCGGCAATGTCTCGCACGGTGACGGTGTCTACCGGTCCACCGACGCGGGCAAGACGTGGGCGAACGTCGGCCTCGCGGAGACCCGGCATATCGCGAAGGTCCGTATCCATCCGACGAATCCCGAGTTGGTATACGTCGCCGCGCTCGGCCACGCCTTTGGGCCGAACAAGGAGCGCGGCGTCTATCGCTCGAAGGATGGCGGCGCGACGTGGGAGCAGATACTGTTTCGTGATGAGGAGACGGGCGCGATTGACCTCGCGATGGAGCCGCACAATCCGCGCATCCTCTATGCCGCCTTCTGGAATGGGCGGCGCACTCCCTTTAGCCTGACCAGCGGTGGGCCGACCTGTGGCCTCTTCAAGTCCACGGACGGCGGCGACACCTGGAACGAACTCACCCGCAATCCGGGCTTGCCGAAGGGGACAATCGGCAAGATCGGCGTGACCGTCTCGCCCGCGCAGGAAGGGCGGGTCTGGGCGATTGTCGAGGCGGAGGATGGCGCGGTCTTTCGTTCGGACGATGGCGGCGCGACGTGGCAGCGGCTCTCGGAGCAGGGCGACCTTCGCTGGCGCGCGTGGTATTACTCGCACATTTTCGCGCACCCGACGCAGCCGAATACGGTCTATGTCCTCAACGGCGCGGCATGGAAGTCCACCGATGGCGGCGCGACCTTTGTCAAGTATCCGACGCCGCACGGCGATAATCATGATCTCTGGATTGACCCGAAAAACCCGAAGCGGATGATTCAGGGCGATGATGGCGGCGCGTACGTCACCTTCAACGACATGGATTCCTGGTCCACGATCTTCAACCAGCCGACAGCACAGTTTTACCATGTCATTACGGACAATCAGGTGCCATACCGCATCTATGGCTCGCAGCAAGACAACACGGCGATGTCGCTCCCGTCCTTCTCGCCGCTTGGCGCAATCACGCAGCAGGAATTCTTCGAGCCGGGTGGTGGGGAGAGTGGCTACATCGCCCTCAACCCAAAGAACCCCGATATCGCCTTTGGTGGCGCGATCGGCAGCGGCGCGGGTAATGGGCGGCTCACCCGCTACGACCGCCGCACCGGGCAGGAGCGCAACGTCACCGTCTGGCCCGATGCCGCCGGTATGGGCGACGGCGCGAAGGACCTCAAATACCGCTTCCAGTGGACCTTCCCGCTCTTTTACTCAAAACATGAGCCGGATGCGCTCTACGCGACCTCCAATGTCGTCCATCGCTCGACGGATGAGGGGCAAAGCTGGGAGGTGATCTCGCCCGATCTGACGCGCAACGACGCGACGAAGATGGAGGCGAGCGGCGGGCCGATCACGAAGGATAATACCGGCGCGGAAGTCTACGGGACGATCTTCGCCTTCGTGGAATCGCCCCACGAAAAGGGCGTCTTCTGGGCGGGCAGCGACGATGGCCTCGTCCATATCACGCGGGACGGCGGCAAGAGCTGGGAGAATGTCACGCCGAAGGAGTTGCCCGAATGGGCGCTCATCAGCGTCATCGAACCCTCCCCGCACGATCCCGCAACCGCCTATGTCGCGGCGACGCGCTACAAATCGGACGACACCGCGCCCTATCTCTTCAAAACGAACGACTACGGCAAGACGTGGAAGCGAATCACGAAGGGCATTCGCGACAACGACTTCACCCGCGTTGTCCGCGAGGACCCGGCGCGGCGCGGCCTCCTCTATGCGGGGACGGAGAGGGGCGTCTACGTCTCCCACGACGATGGCGGCGAGTGGCTCTCCTTCCCCGGCACCTTGCCCGTCGCGCCGATCCATGACTTGATCGTCCAGGACTCGGACCTGATCGCCGCGACGCATGGGCGCTCCTTCTGGATTCTCGATGACCTCACGCCGCTCCGGCACTATTCGGACGATCTGCGCGACGCCACGATACATCTCTTCTCACCGCGCGATTTCATCCGCCTGCGCGTTTACAAGGGATACGGCAGCGAGGCCGGCCCGGGGATGAGTTATCGCATGGCGGGCACGGCGGTCATCACCTTCAAACAGAAGAAGAAGGCGAACGGCGAGACGGAAGAGAGACTCATCAACGCGGGCGAGAACCCGCCGGACGGCGTGATCGTCCGCTACTTCCTCAAGGAGAAGCCGACCGAGCCGATCACCCTTACCTTCCTCGACGAGCGCGGTAACGAGATTCGCGCGATCAAGAGCAAGGTGGAGAAGGCGGAAACCGGAGGACCGAAGCTGGAAGCGGGTGCCAAGCCTGACGACAAGGAGCCATTCGTCCCGGCGGAGGCGGGGCTGAACCGCTTCGTCTGGGACACCCGCTACGCGGATGCGAAGAAGATACCGGGCGACACGAGCACCGAGGATGCGCTCGCCGGGCCGATGGTCGTGCCCGGCGCATACCAGGTGCGGCTCACCGTCGGGGACCAGACACAGACCGCGCCGTTCCGCATCGAGAAGGACCCGCGCATTGATGTGTCGCAGCGCGATCTGGAGGCGCAGCGGGACTTCCTCCTGCAACTGCGGGACAAACTGACCGAGACGCACGAGGCGATCCTCATGCTGCGCGACGTGCGCGCCCAGGCGGAAGGGTGGGAGAAGCGTCTCACCGGGAAGCAGGCGCCGGACGGCTCAGCACTCAGCACTCAGCATTCAGCACTCGTTGCGGCGGC
>JAICJW010000577.1 GCA_025928215.1 Chloroflexia bacterium
CGAAGCGCAGCGGGAACGTCCGCCCGGCCAGCGCGCCATGCTGAACGGCGAGAAAGGCGACGACACCCTGCGGCAGTGGACCAGAGGGCGCGTGTGGCGCGGGCACGCCGGCGACCGGAGCGACCATTCGCGGGCGCGGCGATGAGTCGCCGAGGCGTGTGCGCTCATCGCGATAGCTGCCACGTTGAGGGATCGGATCACGCTCCAGGGGGCGAGGAGTCGGGCTTGGCGCTTCGAGCGCGGTCTGCACCTGCACATCCCGCCGCCCGACCTGCGGATCGTCCACGAGGCGGACATGCACCGGCCCCATGAAACGATAGCCGCGCTCGGCCGCGATCTCACCGAGCCACTGCTCGAACGACTGACAGAGCGGTGCCTCGATTTCCTTGAACGTGGCGGCATCCTCGGGGTTCAGATGCACCCGATAGTCATTCGGGACAATCGTACCGTCCACCGAAACGAGCGGCCGGGCTTCCATCGCCCGCTCAAGCCGCCGTCCGATCTCCGCCGGTTGCACCTGACTCCGAAACATTCTCCCTACCGACCCTTCTACCGCCCGTTCCATCAGCCGCTCGAACTGGTCAATGCCGCTCAAAGCGCCTCCCTTACCTGCATGCGCAATTATAGCGATGCGTCGCGCAATGGGCAATCACTCTCGCCGACTTTCCGCGCATCAGCCCGATCACTGCTCTCGCTAGCCGAGTGCGTCCTTGATACGGCCCAGGAAACCGCGCCCCGGCTCATGCACCCGGACGCCAAACGCGGCCGCCACTTGGCGCAGCAGTTCCCGCTGCTCCTCCGTCATGTCGGAGGGCGTCTCCACCTGGACGGTCACGATCTGATCGCCCCGGCGACCGGAGCGAACGTCCGGAGCGCCCTTGCCGCGGAGGCGGAACGTCTCCCCCGTCTGCGTGCCCGCCGGGACGGAAATCTTCTCCGGCACGCCGTCCACCGTCGGCACGTCAATCTCCGCGCCGAGCGCGAGTTGCGCGATATTCACCGGCAGTGCCAACTGGATCGTCGTGCCATCGCGCCGGAAGAGCGGGTCGGCAAGCACGCGCGCGACGACATAGAGGTTGCCGGGTGGGCCACCGCGCACCCCCGCATCACCCTGCCCGGCGATCCGAATCTGCATGCCGTCGTCTATCCCCGCGGGAATCGCGACGGAGAGGCTCTTCGTCGCGCGGACGCGCCCCTCGCCCCGACAGGTCTTGCAGGGGTCGGTGATCAGCACGCCCTCACCGCCGCACCGGTCGCAGGTCGTGGCGGTCATAAACTGACCAAGGATCGTGTTCTGCATCCGGCGCACCTGGCCCGCGCCCGCGCATTTGGGGCATACGTCGGGCTGCGCCCCGCCCTCCATCCGCGTTCCGTGACACGCGGGGCAGGTGTCATGGTGGGTGACGGAGACCTCTTTCTCGACCCCGAAGATCGCCTCCGCGAACGTCAGGTTAGCGGCGGCGCGTATATCGTCGCCGCGCATCGGTGCGCTCGGCGACGCGCCACTCCGGCCACCTCCGAAGAACGAATCGAATATGTCGCTGAAATCGAAGCCGCCGAATGGGTTGGCACCTGCACCGCCGTTAACGCCGGCGTGGCCGAACCGGTCATAGGCTGCGCGCTTCTCGTCATCCGAGAGCACTTCGTATGCCTCGACGATCTCCTTGAACCGCTCCTCGGCACCCGCCTCACCGTTGACATCGGGGTGATATTGCCGGGCCAGACGGCGGTAGGATCGCTTAATTTCGTCACCATTCGCGCCGCGCTCGACGGCCAGCACCTCATAATAATCGCGTCGGGTTTGCGCCATCCGTCCATTTCCCTTACCGTGTGAAAGTGCGCGCCAGACACGGTCGCGCATCCCATCAAATCGCGTACTAGTATACGCGCAAATTGGCAATTCGTGACAGGGGATTTGCACAGCGCGTGATCTTTCGCATGACAA
>JAICJW010000487.1 GCA_025928215.1 Chloroflexia bacterium
CACCACCCTGATGGTGCCGTTCGTCAAGGAGGTACTGCGCGGGGGCCCGCAGGACTTTGGCTGGTTGGTGAGCGCACAGGCGGTTGGCGGGCTGATCGGCAGCCTCTTCATCGGTCGGATCGGCAAGCGGGTGCGGCCGGGCATTCTCATCCCGATCAGCGGCGTCCTCTTCGGGCTTTTCGATATTGCGCTCGCCAATCTCCCCGGTCGGGGTGGCCTGCCGCTGCTTCCTACCGCCCTCGTGGCGATTGCACTCGCCGGCGCCCCGGTGGTCGGCTTTTCCGTCGGCCTCCAGACGCTTCTGCAAGCGAGCGTCGCGAACGACTATCGGGGGCGTGTCTTTGGCACCTATGCAACGACGGTCGCGTTCATGACGCTCGTCGGCCAGGGCATCAGCAGCGTGCTTGGTGATCGCCTCGGCATCGCACCCGTTTTCACGCTTGCCGGTACCTTCGAGTTATTCGGCGGCCTCGTCGCCTTCGCCCTCCTGCGCCGCGCATCACGAATCGCACCAGAGGGGCAACCCGCGCGGGATGTCGCGGCAGTCGCCCTCGAAGATTGAACCACCAGCAAAGAGATTTGAACCACGAAGACACGAAGGAGGGTAGAAAGTTCTCTTCATTCTCTTCCCGTCTTCGTCTCCTTCGTGCCTTCGTGGTTCAACTTTTCCTTATCGCCGCGTGCCCGCGCCATAGAGGAAGCAGGTCGCCGTCTCACGCACCGTGACATCAAGCCCCGCGCGGGCGCATTGGGCGGCGAGCGCGCCCGGATCGTAGAAGTTCTTGACGATCTGATAGGCGCGGCCATCATTGAGGATGCGCGTCATCACCTGCACGCCCTCTTCGGGCAGGACATGATTCTTCGCGGTCGTCCTCGGCTCGCGGCGGCCATCCACGAAGAAGACCTTTCCGCCCGGCCGGAGCGCGTCCGCGATCATGGCGAGGAAACCATCCAGCCGCTCGGTCGGGATATGTGAAATCCAGAAGCCGAAGCAAATGCCGTCATACTGCCGGTCAGGTTGCCAGGTGAAGAGGTCCGCGATCAGATAGGAGACGCGATCGCTGCCGATCTTCACGCGGTTGATCGCCACCATCTCCTCGGAGGCGTCAACAGCGGTGATCGTCTCCGCCGTCTTCAACAGCCGCTCGGTCCAGATGCCGGTGCCGGGCGCGAGTTCGAGGACATCGCCGGTGAAGTGAAGGGCATCGAAGGCGGCATAGGCTTCCTCCGCCTCCGCGAACCAGCGGCCATTCTCCTCCGAGCCGTGATCGTATCGCCCCTGCCGGTACCACCACTCATCATATTCGGCGGCGCGCGCCCGATAGTAGTCCACCATATCGGTCAGCACATCGGGTGCAACGCTGTTCATCGCTACTTCCCTTCATCTTGGTGGTGGCGGGCATCAGCCTGCCGAACGTCGCTGTGGCCGGCTGATGCCGCCACTCTTAAAGCACTTCCATCATTGCGGCACGCACGGCGTCCATCGGCACGTCGCGGCGTGGGGCGACGCGGGCCTCAGTCGCGCCCCCGGTTGGCAGGAGCCAGGTCGTCGTACCGCCGACGGTCTTTTTATCCCGAGCGATGTACGGCACAACGCGTTCGATCGCCAGCGACAGACCGCAATCGGCGGCGCGGCGCGGCAACCCGAAGGCGTCGAGCAGCGCGCCGTATGTGGCGGGGAGATCGGCGGTACAGGCATCCAGCATCGCCGCGAGCGCCGCTTCCGCGCGCAGACCGAGCGCGACCGCCTCACCGTGCAGCAGCGGCGTTTCCTCGCCCGGCGGCGCTTTCGCGAGCGCCGCCGCCTCGATGGCGTGGCCCGCCGTGTGCCCGGTATTGAGGATCGCGCGCAGCCCCGTCTCCTCCCGCTCATCGCCCCGCACGACGGCGAGTTTGAGCGCGACATTGCGCGCGATCACGCTCGTCAGCGCCAGCGGATCGCCTGCAATGAGGAGCGCGGCCCGCTCCCGGAGCGTCGTCAGGAGCGCCGGTGCGCGGACGCCGGGCACGCTCCCTTCAACAAACGCATGCTTGACGATCTCCCCCCAGCCGGAACGCATCTCCCGCTCCGGCAACGACCGCAGGCACGCCGGGTCAACAAGAACGAGGTGCGGCTGGTAGAACGCGCCGACGAGGTTCTTTCCGGCTGGCAAATCTACCGCCGTTTTGCCCCCGACGCTCGAATCCACCATCGCAAGCAGGGTCGTCGGCACCTGCAGGAGCGGCAGCCCCCGAAGATAGGTTGCCGCCACGTACCCGGCGAGATCACCGACCACGCCGCCACCGAGCGCGATGATCGCCGTCTTTCGATCCACCCCCGCCGCCGCGAGGGCGGTGTAGAGCGCCGCGGCCTGATCGAGGCTCTTGCTGGCCTCGCCAGCAGGAACAGTGAGTGTCGCCTTGAGCGGAAACGGCGACGACGCGAGCAATCCGCGTACCCGGTCGCCGAGCGCCGCGTCCACGCGTTCATCGGTGATGAGGATAATGCCGGACAATCCCTCGGGCCAGCGCGCCGCGATCCGCTCCGGCAACTGGGCGAGCACCCCGTAGCCGACCGCGAGATGCGATGCATGCGCGGCCGTATCGAACCGGTCCTCCCAGAGCGCGGCGGGTTCCCCACCCACGAGCGCGGCGATCAGTGCGGCGACCGCTTCTGGCGTACGCTCTTCGGTGTCGAGCGCGACATCCGCGCGCGCGTAGGCAGTGGCGCGCTGCACCATCATCGCACCTAGGGCGTCCGCCGGTTCCGCTCCGGCGAGCAACGGGCGCGCCGCGACCTCCTGCCCATCACGTTGCGCCTGTTCTTCCAAGCGGCAAAGCAGCGTCTCCGGCGATGCGGCGAGATGAACAACGAGCGCGTCCCGCCGCATCACCGGCCAGTTCGCCTCCACAGTCACGACGCCGCCGCCGGTCGCGACGACCGTTCGCGGCTCCCG
>JAICJW010000229.1 GCA_025928215.1 Chloroflexia bacterium
CCTCCTGTCGCGGGTGGAGCAGCGGCAGCTCGTTGGGCTCATAACCCAAAGGTCGTGGGTTCGAATCCCACCCCCGCTACCATTCCTTTTCGAGCGATCAAGACTCCCATCCAAAGGGATGGGAGTCTTTGCGCGTTCATGGTCATGGTCGGTGCTGGTGATTTCAGCGGTGATATGTCGCAAATCGCTTGACGTGCGCGCCGCGCTATGGCACACTCCCGCTTCGGTACGGCATGGCGCCCTGCCCGAGTAGAAGGGCCTCGCCCGCAAGGCGGGGTAGCACTTGGTGGTGCAACTCCACCGGGCGCCTCCACCAATTTCCTCTGCCGATTATCATTTCCCGATCAATGCTCGGATGACGCGGCGCTCCCGCAGCGTGGTAACGAGTGGCGGCGATGCCAGCAGCCACGCCGCGATCTCGTCCACCGGCACGGTGACACGCGATTGAATCACTCTCCGCGCCCGCAGAATCGTCGAAAGGTCCCTGACCGCATCGCGACGCCCGAGGAGGCTGGCGCGATCGCCCGTTAGTGTCGCATACGCAGTCGCCGCCGCATCATAGCGCGCTACATCAACGGCGTATCGTTGCAGTAACGACGCGGGCAGGTTCTTCAGCAAACACCACCAGCGGTTACGGGCGAGATAATACGCTTTCCGTGGCGAGCCATACGTTGCGGTCGCGGAGACCGTATGCCGCACAATTGCAGACACCGCAAGCGTTTCCCAGCCACGCAGGCGGAGCCGCCACGCCAAGTCCGCGTCTTCCAGATACATGAAAAACGCCGGATCGAATAACCCGACATCGTCGAGTGCCGCACGACGATAGAGCGCGGCGCCCGCGCTCGGGCCGAAGATCGGGTATGGCGCCTGATTGCTGCCAATACGCTGCCCTACCCCAGCGTCCCGTACAACACCGTTCGTGAACGTCTCAAGCCCCGCACAGGCGATCATATCCGGCGATTTCGCGAAGACCATTGTGGGCATCACCGCACCAGTAAATGCCCCCGCGTCGTCCAGCACCGAAGCCATCCGGGCGAGCGCATCCGGCGCGATTTCAGTGTCATTGTTAAGGGTAAGCACGTAGCCCCCCCTACTCGCCCGGATCGCCCGGTTGTTTGCCGCCGCGAAGCCGAGGTTTGCGGCGCAACGCTCAAGTCGTATTGAGGGATATGTTTCCCCAAGCCATGCTACGGTCTCATCCCGCGACGCGTTATCAATGACAATAACTTCGTCTGGGAGGCGCGCGCCCGCGAACAGCGCGCGAAGGCAGGGTTCAAGAAGGTGGCGGCCATTGAATGTCACGATGACGACACTAATCGTTGCGCGCATTCTGCGAGTATACCGGATTTGGGAATCGCGATTGACCGGTGCATCGTTGAATGCTACGCTCTCCCCAATCGAATCGGGATGTTCGGGCATATGAGGGAGGATCGCTGCGTGGAAATCGTTCAAACAGATAGTGCTCCGAAGGCAATCGGGCCATATTCACAGGCAATCAAGAGTGGCGACCTTGTCTTCACCGCCGGGCAAATTCCGCTCGATCCCGCCACGGGCAAGCTGGTCGAAGGAGATATCCGCGTGCAGGCGAAGCGCGTGCTGGAAAACCTGTCCGCCGTCCTTACCGCCGCGGGTTCCTCAACCGCGCAGGTCATTAAAACGACCTGCTTCCTCTCCGATATGGCGGACTTTCCCGCGTTCAACGAGGTATATGCCGAATATTTCAGCGAGAACAAGCCCGCGCGGAGCACGGTGCAAGTAGCGCAATTGCCGCTCAATGCGCGGGTCGAAGTCGAGTGCGTCGCCTTGCTTTCCTAGCGACGAAACGGGGGTTGTTGGACAGGGAGTGATATGCTAGACTCCCTGCACACGGGCACGTAGCTCAGCTGGTTAGAGCGTTCGGTTCACATCCGAAAGGTCACAGGTTCGAGTCCTGTCGCGCCCACCATCGCACGTCCGTTTGCACCGGGCAGCACACACTCCCGCGTGACGCGGGTTCAACAGAGTCTGGATAGCCGTCTCCACGGTCGCGGCGTTAGAGAGCCTCATGGGGCTCTCTCGGTCTATTCCGCGATGGGCCTTCACCGCATGTCCAGAAGGGATGGGGAGAAAAGCGATGACGAGCGATACCGTCTATCTGACCGCCGATGGCAAGCGAGCACTCGAAACGGAAATGCAGGAGTTGTTGACCGTGCGTCGCCCGGGCGTCATTGAGCGCGTGCATGACGCGCAGGCTGATGGCGATGTAGACGACAGTGGATCGCTCGAAGAGGCGAAGGACGAACTCGCGCAGATTGATGCCCGCACGCGGGAAATCGAAAATATGCTGCGCCACGCGGAAATCATCCCGGAGCACGCGAACGGCGACGGCACGATCCATCTCGGATCACGCATCGTCGTGCGGGATCAATTCGGCGATGAACAGACGTGGATGATCGTCGGTTCCGCCGAGGCGAACTCGCGCTCGGGGAAGATCAGCAGCGAGTCATTGGTTGGGGCCGCCATGATGGGCAAGCGGAGCGGCGAGAGCGTCGTGGTGCAGGCACCGGCGGGCGATATGACGTATACCATCGTACAGGTTGCCTGAGTATGGAGTTCGACGATCTCCAGCAAACGCGCATCGCGAAGGCGCAGACGCTGCGTGACGCGGGACTCGACCCCTACCCGCCGCGCAGCGAGCGAACGATTACCAACGCTGAGGCGGTAGGTGGGTTCGACCGGCACGAGGGCGAAACGCATACCGTTGTTGGTCGCGTCGTCTTCAAGCGCGACATTGGCAAGCTCGCCTTTCTGCGCATTCGCGATGGCAGCGGTGAGATTCAACTCTTCATCCAGCAGCGGAACCTCGATCCGGCACAATTCGCACGTGTCACCGATCTCGTGGACCTCAGCGATTTCGTGCAGGCATCGGGAACGCTGATGCGCACGCGCACCGGTGAGATTTCGATTGACGTGACGGCGATCGCGATCATCGCGAAGGCGCTCTCACCGCCGCCGGACAAGTATCATGGCCTCGAAAACGTCGAGAAGCGATACCGACAACGCTATATAGACCTGATGGTGAATGAGGACGCGCGCCGCGTGGCCGTCCTGCGCTCTCGCATTCTCGAAGCGACCCGCGCGTTCATGAACGGTCGTGGCTTCCTCGAAGTCGAGACGCCGACGCTGCAACCACTCTATGGCGGCGCGGCGGCTCGCCCCTTCGTCACCCATCACAACGCGCTCGATCAGGACTTGTACCTGCGTATCGCGGACGAACTCTACCTCAAGCGCCTGATCGTCGGCGGTTTGGAGCGGGTCTACGAAATATGCAAGGATTTCCGCAATGAGGGGCTTGATCGCCAGCACAATCCGGAGTTCACGATGCTGGAATGCTATCAGGCATTCACCGATTACCACGCGATGATGGACATTGTTGAGGGAGTGTATGCCCACATCGCGACGGCGGTCTTCGACTCAATGACCGTGACCTATGGCGACCATACGGTGGATCTCACACCGCCGTGGCGGCGCATCCCGCTTCGTGACGCCGTGCGGCAGGCATGCGGCATTGACTATGTCGCGATCACGGATACCGAAGAACTCCGCCGCCGTGGGCGCGATGTGGGCGCGGAGATTCCCGATGATATGGTGCGCGCACGCATCATTGATGAACTACTCAAAACATTCGTCCGCCCATCGCTCATCGCGCCGACCTTTCTGACCGACTATCCGGTCGAACTCTCACCGCTGGCGAAGACGAAGCCAGGCGATCCAACTGTCGTGGAGCGATTCCAACCTTTTATTGCAGGGCTGGAACTCGGCAACGCCTATACCGAGTTGAACGACCCGCTCGCTCAACTTGCTCGCTTCGAGGAGCAGGCGCGCCAGCGTGCGCAGGGCGACGCCGAGGCGATGCCCGTGGATGAAGATTTCGTGACGGCACTGATGCAGGGCATGCCACCGACCGGTGGCCTCGGCCTCGGCATTGACCGGATGGTGATGTTCTTCACGAACCAGCCCTCCATCCGCGATGTTATCCTCTTTCCCGCGCTCCGCTCGACCGAAGGGCGTTGACTGTACGAACAGGGCCATCGCGAAAGACTTGACGACATTTCCGGGCGGTGGCACACTATTCGTACCGATCCTGGAGAGGATTGGACGCGATTGACGAGTTGCAGTAGGGATCCGGCCGAATAGCCACGCCAGGTGGAGGAGGCAAGCGACCAGACAAACCTCACAATTTCGTGCCGCCGCAGCCAGCGCCGGTTGCGCGCACCAGAGAGAAGTCCCATTCGCAATGGCGAAGGCTTTGGTTTATCATCACCACCACTGTTGCTGGCGGATGAGGCGGAGCCGGTTATCTGGAGGAGCACAGCGTGAGACAAGAACAGTCCATCGGTAGTCGCGTCACGAACTCCCAGCTCTGGAAGTCCTTCTTTCGTCATGGATATCCCGATACTGAGCGCAACGCCGCGCTGATCGTTGTCAGCAACGTCTTCCTGCATCTTCACCCCGTGCGGCTCAAGCGTCATGCCCTGCGTGTGACGTACACCTTCTGCCTAGGGGGTCTCTCCTTCTTCTTTTTCCTCGTTCTCACTGTCACCGGCGCGCTGCTGATGTTCTACTACGTGCCATCCGTGGATCAGGCGTATCAGAACGTCCGCGATCTCGATACGACGGTGTCGTTCGGCATCCTGCTCCGCAATATGCACCGCTACGCGGCGCACGCGATGGTGATTTCCGTCTTCCTCCACATGATGCGCGTTTTCTATACCGGATCGTATAAGCCGCCGCGCGAATTCAACTGGGTGATCGGTGTCGGCTTGCTGACGCTGACCTTCCTTCTCTCATTCACCGGCTATCTGCTGCCGTGGGATCAGCTATCCCTCTGGGCAGTCACGGTGGGTACGAATATCGCCGCCGCTACCCCGCTCCTCGGCCAGAAAGTACAGTATCTGCTGATCGGCGGGCCAACGATCGGTCAGGGTGCGTTGATCCGCTTCTACACGCTCCATGTCGTCGGTTTACCGCTCATTGCGGCTTTCCTGATGGTCGTCCACTTCTGGCGCATCCGCAAGGATGGCAATATTTCGGCCCCGCTCTAGGGTACGGGAGGATTTCGCAATGACTGCTGGAACACCCACAGCGCGGACCGCTCTCCCGCCGGACGCGCAGAAAACTCAGAAGTTGCTCGATCTTGTCAAAGGCGACCGTTACGCCCGTTCGGAGGCGCCGGAACGCGATGAAGTGCTTGTCTGGCCGCACCTCGTCGTGATTGAGGCAATCGCGGCAGCCGTCTTCCTCGTCGTCCTGACAGTCGTTTCGATTCTGGTCCGTTCGCCGCTGGAGAGCCTGGCGAATCCGGCGCAGACGCCGAACCCATCGAAGGCGCCGTGGTACTTCCTCAATCTGCAAGAACTGCTGCTCCACATGAATGTGGCGCTGGCGGGCGTCGTGCTGCCGGGCCTCGCGCTGACGCTCGTCGCCGCGATCCCCTACTTCGATCGTGACCCCACCGGCGTTGGCCGGTACTTCCCCACAGCGAAGGGCAAGCAGATTTGCATTTTCTCGGCGCTCTACACGACGATTGTCGAAGTCGGCCTGGTTTTCTGGGACAATACCTACTGGGGACCGACGCAACTTCTCGCGCGGACGAACTTCGAGACCTTGCCGCTGATTGATAACAATAAGGCGACGATCATCCGCTCGTGGATCATCCCCGGTCTCGTCATTCTCTTCTTTATTGGTATTCTCGTCGTCACGACGATTGCGGCATGGAAACCGACCACCCGTGAGTTGGTCATCGCGCTCTTCACCGCATTTGCGGTCTCCTATTGGGTACTGGCGATTATCGGGACCGGTTTCCGGGGTGAAAGTCAGCATCTTGTCTGGCCGTGGAATCTGCCGGACATTCTCAAGCCAAACCCGCCACCAGTCGGCTAGGCGCAACGGCGCGCTTAGGGGAAGGACAGCGCAGTCATGCAAGCATCGTCACACGCAGGGCAATCGCGAGAGCGACTCCCGATTCTTGACCAAAAGACGTCACGGCGGAAGGTTACACGGTATGGTCTCTTTGGGCTGCTTGGGGCATTTACCGGAATCAGCGCAGTCGCGACCTACAAAATGCTCTATCCCACGAAGGTGACCGGGTTCGGTGCGAAGGTGAACGCGGGTACGGTGGCGGATGTCAAGACGCTCCTCGCGGGGCAGAAGTACATCCGCAATTCCGTTGGTCGCTTTTATCTCCTTCCCGCCGCTCCTGATGCGGCGATCGCGGTGTACTGGAAATGCGTCCATCTTGGCTGCACGGTGCCCGCGCCAAGCCCCGCACTCGACGGCAATATCCAATGCCCATGCCACGGATCCTTGTACAATGGGCAAACGGGCGCGTTGATCCACGGACCAGCGACGCATCCGCTCGACTATTTTCCGATTACCATAGACAATGGCTCCGTGATCGTGGATACCGGCAAGGTGACGGTTCGGCAGGATTATTCTCCGGACCAGGCGACCAAACTTGGATAAGCGTGAACGACAACGAAGTCGAGGAGTAACAGATGCTCAGTCGCGCTGAACGACAGGCAGCCACCGTTGTTCTCATGTTAATCGTCGGGGTGCTGCTCGTTCTTGTCTACTTACTGACGAACGATACCGGCCGCGCGCAGTCCGATGCCCGTATTCGCGAGGAGCAGATCGCGCGCGGTCAGCAATTGTTCGCGGCGAACTGCGCCGTCTGCCACGGCAACCACGGCCAGGGCGGCGTCGGTCTGAAACTGGATATTCCTGCTAACCGCCCGACAACGGAAGCGGCAGCAACGCAGCGGACGGAGTACCTGACCCGCACGATCACGAACGGTCGCCCCGGCACCTTCATGCCCGCATGGGCGATTGAGAATGGGGGCCCGCTTAATACCGAGCAGATCGGCGCGCTCGTCACGATGATCGAATATGGTGACTGGAACACGACGCAACAAGTGGTTGATGCCTATCAAGCACATAATGGCACCCCGCCACCGCCGAGCCTCGCAATCAATACCGGTGGTATTGGCGGGAATCCCGCGCTTGCGACGGTTGGCCCCATCCCGAGCAATGTGCAGAATCCGGGAGCGGCGCCGCCCGCCGCTGCCGGGGGCGCCACCGGGAGTGCAGGCGCGCCCGGGACGATCATCGGTGATGGCCTGACGATCAACGCGACGGAGAAGGACTTCGCCATCGCGCTCGATACGTCGCTCGTCAAACCCGGTACGGTGACATTCCACATCAAGAATGACGGCCCATCACCGCACAACATCACGATCAAGGAGTTGAAAAAGACGAGCGAGACGTATGACGCAGGCAAGGGTGGCGACTTCAAGGTAGATTTGCCGGCGGGCACGTACACAGTGATCTGCGACATTCCCGGTCACGAGCAACTTGGCATGCAC
>JAICJW010000164.1 GCA_025928215.1 Chloroflexia bacterium
ATTTGACGCGTGCATCCGGCTGCACACCGGTCGCGGGGATCGGCGGCGGCGCGACGCCGCCGGGCAACTCCGCCATCCACTGGTTTACGGCGTCGAGGGCATCGTCCTCGTCCACCTTCCCCGCGATGGAGACGACCATACTGCCGGTGTGGTAGGCCATCTCCATGTAGTCGGTGAAGGTCTTTCGCGTCATCGCCTGAATCGTCTCGTCCGTACCGAGCACCGGGCGACCAAGCGGGTGATTCGGGAACATCATCTCCTGGAAGGTGCGGGGCGCGAGGGCCATCGGCTGGTCCTCGTACATGCGGATTTCCTGAATGATCGTTCCCTTCTCGCGCTCGATCTCCTCCGGGTCAAACGTCGAGTGGAAGAGCATATCCGTCAGGACATCAAGCCCGACCTTGTAATGTTCCGGCGCAAGGCGGGTGTAATACGCGGTCATTTCCTCGGAGGTGAAGGCGTTGAATTGGCCGCCGAGGCCGTCAATCAGGCTGGAAATATCCCGCGTGGTCGGGCGGCGCTCCGTGCCCTTGAAAAACATATGCTCGGAGAAATGCGCGATGCCATTCACCGCCGGCGCTTCCCATCGCGCGCCGACACCGACGCCAATGACCACCGTCACGGAGGTTGTCGCGTCCATGGGCGTGATGTACACGCGCAGGCCATTGTCGAAAACGTGCTTGTGGTATTCGATTGCCATATTCTGTCTTGCCCCCAAACTGTTCGAGTACCCGTCGCAAGGCCACATTTGCAGGATTGTACTCCGTACTGACCGCCCTGTCTCCGACTCCCCGACCAACGACCCGGTAGTATGTCACGAATGATGCACCTATTCTCTTCGGTGTTGACATTTATGGTATGCTTTTTACGCCGTGATGAATGGCGCAGGTCTATACAATATCATGAAATGAGGGGGAAGCCAGATGGGTGATGGGGGCTTCTTAGAGGGAGGCATGTCGCGTCGTGAGGCGATGAAGATCGCCCTCAAGGCGGGAGCGTACGCGGCGCCGGTCGTCGTTGCCGCTGCCGTACCGGTGGGCGTTGCCGCCGCGACGCCGCCGCCGCTCGGATGCAGCGCAACGACCACGTCCGGCGGGGCGGGCGTAACAACCAACGTCCATGAGTTGGGGCGCACAAGCGGTCATTTCGTCTTCGATTGGGACGCGCTGGCCATACCGGACAAGTTTGACATCTACTATCAGGGAGCGCTCGTATTCTCGACGGGGTTTGTCTCCTTCACAGGAACGCACACGATTACGTACTCCGGCACCTCGTCGAGAGTGACCGTGGTTGTCACGGGCAGTGCGCCCGGCACGGCATGGAACTACATCGTCAACTGCCCCGTCCCCTGAGCGCATCGCCATGCGCACCAGACGTGTCGAGGAAGCGGGCTGCTGCGGCGTCAGCGTGAGCGGAGAGGGAACCATGATGATCTCTTTGCACGAGAAGCGTGACGATACGTCTGCGACGATGGCAGGTGTGGGCGATGAATGCTCCGGTGGCGAGCGACCCCAAAAGGCCCCCTGCGTGCGAGAAGAACTCCTGCCGGACGGGGGAATGGTCCTCTATCACACATGTCGGCAACAACTGATGACGCTCAACCCGACAGCAGCCCTCATCTGGGAGTGCTGCGACGGCGTGCATAGCCTCGAGATGATTGCCCAGGAGTTGCGCGACGTCTTTCCTGACGCACCGGCCATCGAGGAAGATGTCTTGGCAGTACTGCAGGAATTCATTGATCGGGCGATGATTGGCGATGACAACCTGTAGGAGAGCTGCGACGCGCGTGCAGGGCGACCCGCATCAAGGGTCGCTCCGCACGTCGCTCAATTCGGCTCGCGTGCTGATCCTTAGGCCGATGGATTCTCCAACACAACGGCGATCCCCTGCCCGCCGCCGATGCATGCCGTGACGATACCGTACCGCTCGCCGCGCCGCCGGAGTTCGTAAATCAGTTTGACGGCGAGGATGTTTCCCGTCGCGCCAATCGGGTGGCCGAGTGCGATGGCGCCCCCATTGACATTCACTTTATCCATATCCAGGCCGAGTGCGCGGATACAGGCGAGCGATTGCGCCGCGAATGCTTCGTTCAGTTCGAAGAGCGCGATGTCATCAAGCGTCAGGTCCGTTTTCGCCAGCACCTTACGCACGGCGGGTACGGGGCCAATACCCATATACTCCGGTTCGACGCCGACGACGGCCCAGCCGACGACGCGGGCAAGCGGGGTGATTCCCCGCGCCTCCGCTTCCGATCCCGCCATCATCACCGTTGCGCTACCCGCGTCGTTGATACCGGCGGCGTTCCCGGCGGTGACGCTGCCCTCCTTCTCGAAGGCAGGCGAGAGTTTCGCCAGCGCTTCGGCGGTCGTCTCCGGGCGCGGGTGCTCGTCACGCGTCACTTCCACCGTCGTCCGCCGGGGGCCGGGAGCGGTGACAGGGACGATCTCCGCATCGAAGCGGCCCGCCTCAACAGCCGCAGCCGTCCGCTGCTGGCTAAGGAGGCTGAAGGCGTCCTGATCGGCGCGGCTCACGCCATCGCGCCGGGCGATATTCTCCGCCGTCGTGCCCATGTGGCGGCAGGAAAACGGGTCCGAGAGTGTGAGCGTCAGGGCATCTCTGAGCGCCGCATCACCGAGGCGTGTTCCCCAGCGCACATCGGCGAGCAGCGGGTAGCCGCTCATCTTCTCGGCGCCACCCGCCACGACAATCCGCGCGTCCCCCGCGAGGATCGCCTGCGCCGCGCTGCCGATTGCCTGCGCCCCGGAGCCGCAGAGGCGGTTGACGGTATACGCCGGTATCTCAATCGGTAGCCCCGCTCCGAGGCTGACTGCCCGCGCGATATAGGCGTCCTGCCCGATCTGGCCGACGCAGCCGATCACCACATCGTCCACATCGCCTGGCGGGATGCCGCAATCCGCCAGCGCCGCGCGCACGGCGGTCGCACCGAGCGTCGCGGTCGGAACATCCTTGAATGCCTTGCCAAAGGCGCCAATCGCGGTCCGCTTCGCCGCGACGATCACT
This sequence comes from Chloroflexia bacterium, assembly GCA_025928215.1. Lineage (GTDB taxonomy): Bacteria > Chloroflexota > Chloroflexia > Thermomicrobiales > JALYUS01 > JALYUS01. The sequence goes on from JAICJW010000164.1 coordinate 3,022, forward strand.
GCCGAATCCATGTCGTCCCTCCGTAGCCGAATGTTTCCTGCTATTGTACCGCCATCTGCTAGACTGCGTGGAGGCAGGCGTCTCGCCTGCCCTCGCTATGGCAGGCTGTAGCCCGCCACCACCGGGAGAAGATAGGCGGCGATGGCACGAGACGACTTCCATTTCGTTCATACGCTCCGCGTCCGGTACGATGAGATTGACGGCCAGCGGATCGTCTACAACGGTCGCTACCTCACGTACATGGACATCGCCCAGACCGAGTATTTCCGCACGGGCCTTGGTCTGCATCTGTATGACCTCGCGGACGCCAATATATTCGATGTCGCGACGGTGCATGTCGAACTCGATTATCTGCGCTCCTTCGTGCTCGATGATCTGGTGGCGATTGGCGTTCGCTGCACGGCAATCGGCACGACGAGCCTGACCTTCGCATTCGAGATGTGGAAAGAGGGTGATCCCGAGGCGTCTTTCCGCGCGACCGCCGTGTTCGTTAACTTCGATCCGGCCCAACGAGCGAAGCGGCCCGTACCCGCCATTGTCCGCGAGGCGATCGCGCGGTTGGAACGCTGGGAGCGCGTGTGACCGTGAACGCCGACGATCCGAAGGCGATAGTCACGCGCGGTTACGACGCGATTGCCGAGCGATATCTCGCCTGGTCCGCGACGGTTCGTGTCGCGGAGCGCGAGCGGTACACGCGACTGCTCCTTGATCTCCTTCCCTCCGGCGCGGCGCTTCTCGAACTGGGCTGTGGTGCCGGTATCCCGACGACGCAGCGCCTCGCCACCCGATTCGCGGTGACGGGGATCGACCTCTCACCGCGTCAAATCGTGCTGGCGCGAGAGAACGTGCCGAATGCGACCCTCATCACCGGGGATATGACGGTGCTCCCCTTTCCGCCCGCATCGTTCGATGCTGTTTGCGCGTTTTACGCGATCACCCACGTCCCGCGCGAGGAGCATGCGGACTTGCTGGCGAAGATCGCATCGTGGCTCCGACCGGGCGGTCTCTTCGTCGCCTCGTTCAGCAATGGCGGCACGACGGGCGAGATCGAGGAGAATTGGCACGGCGCGCCGATGTACTTCAGCGGGTATGATGCGGAGACGAACCGGCAGTTCGTGCGCGATGCCGGCCTCGTTATCGAGCAGAGCCGCGCGGAAACCGACGGAGAGTTTGGCAGGCCGGCGACATTTCTCTGGATTGTGGCACGCACGCCGCACGAGAGCGATGAAAGGAAATAACCGATGGCAGATGTTGCGGCATTGAAAGCGGCGGCGCAGCGCGAAGTCGAGCAGGTCTCGCGGATGCTGATCGGATGCAGCGACTGGATGGCGGACAACCCCGAACTCGGCTTGCAGGAATACCAGGCATCCGCGAAGTTGACGGAGATGCTGGAGGAGTTCAGCGCGGAGGTTGAGCGGGGGATCGCCGGCCTCGACACTGCCTTCCGCGCCACCTTGCCCGGCGGCGACCCGGATGGCCCGACCATCGCGATCATTGCCGAATACGACGCGCTGCCCGATGTCGGGCATGGCTGCGGGCACAACATCATCGCCAATGCGGCGATTGGCGCGGGCATCGCCCTTTCGCGGCTCGGCCAGCAGGGGCTGCTACCGGGGCGGGTCGTCGTGCTTGGCACCCCGGCGGAAGAATCCGCCGTCCCGAATGCGGGCGGCAAGATTCCCGTGCTGGAACATGGCTATTTCGATGGCGTGGACGCGGCGATCATGATCCACCCGCAGACGCAGGATTTCATCGCGCTGAAACCCTCGATGGTCGCGTATGGGATTGATTTCATGTTCCACGGCCGCGCCGCGCACGCCGCCGCGAACCCGGACACCGGCATCAACGCACTCGACGCCGTCATCCAGACCTTCAACAACGTCGGGATGCTGCGGCAACAGGTGCGCTCCGAGGCGCGTATTCACGGCGTTGTGACGAGTGGCGGCGGCGCGCCGAATGTCATCCCGCCGTATGCCGCCTGTCGCTTCCGTATCCGCTCGTACGATCCTGTTTACGCCGCCGACTTGAAGCGGCGCGTCGTCGCCTGCGCCGAAGGGGCGGCAACCGCCACCGGCGCGCGGTTGGAATGGAAGGAATATATCAAGCCGTACCAGAGTTACGTCCCGAACCGCGCGCTCGGCGCGGTGATGCGCGCCAATATGGAGGAGATTGGCCGGGATGTGCAGGATGGCCCCCCGCGCGACGGCGGCGGCTCGACCGACTTCGGCAATGTCAGCCACGATGTGCCATCCGTCTACGCCTATATCGGCATCTGCGGCGAGGAGGCGGGCTGGCACTCGCGCGAGGTCGCCGTCGCAACGAAGACCGAGCGGGGCCATGCATCGCTGATCGCAGGGGCGAAGACGATGGCAATGACGGCGATTGACCTGATGACGAACCCGAATGCCGTCGCGGCGGCGAAGGCGGAACACACGGCGGCAATGGCGCCGATCCGCGAGGGATTGGCTAAGGTTGAGGCAGGCGGCGCGGCATAGGGCCGGATGCAGCAGCGAAGCGCTCCGTTCAGGCTCGTCGAAGACAGGAACGGATCGCCGCCAACGCGCCATCGAAGTCTACGTTCTCCAGATCGGTCATATCGAGGGTGAACGTCTCGCCGCCGTCCAACGGGTCGTGCCGGCCGCGCTCCAGCATCTCCTCGAACTCGCCGTGCCGCAACTCGTCGCGATGCCCCGGATGCCGCTAGCCGGAGATGGAGTTCGTCCGCGAGGCGGCGGCCGATCGTCGTTTTCCCGGTGGCTGGTGGCCCGGTGACGATGATAATGAGCGGTTGCTTCATGGCGTTCAACGATTCTCCCTTCTACAGACCTATAGGAAGAAGAATGCCACGCAGAGCATCAGGTAGAGCGCAAGCAGTTGCGCGCCTTCCAGCCAGTGACTCTCGCCATCCATCGTCACGAGCACGGCGATCACCGCCGCCCCGCCGAGCGCAAAGAGTTCGTAGACATTGAATTCGAGCGTCAATCGCGTGCCCATCACCGCCGCGACGAAGACGAGTGCGGGAGCGACGAAAAGCGCGATCTGGAGACTGGAGCCGAGCGAAATACTCAGCGAAAGGTCCATCTTGTTCTCCATCGCCATTTGAACCGCGACGACGTGCTCGGCGATGTTCCCGACGATGGGAATGATAATGATACCAACGAAGAACTCGCTCACGCCCCACGCCGCCACGGTCGGCTCAATCGCATGGACGAGCAGCTCGCTCATCACGACGACCGCCAATGTCGTACCGAAGAGCACCGCAACGGCGAAAGTCCGGCTCCAATTCGGTGTATCATCCTCGAAATTTGCGCCCGCGCCGCCCGGCCCGCGCCGGAAACTGAAGATGAGATAGAGAATGTAGATCACAAACAGCACGCCCGCGACGACGAGGCTGAGTTGTTCCAGCCGTCCGGTCGAGAGTGGCACCGTGCCGTGGTGGAAGAAACTGGGGATGAGCAGGCTGACGACCGCGAGGGCGAGCATCGTGCAAGCCGCGCCCGCATCAACGCGGTCGAAGGTCTGCGTGCCGAACTTCAGGCCACCGAGCAAGAGGCTGGCACCAAGAACGAAGAGCACATTGCCGAGGATGCTCCCCGCGAGCGTCGCCTTGACCGTCGTCGTCAGACCGGCGCGCAGCGCGACAATCGTGATAATCAGTTCCGCCGCATTGCCGAAGGTCGCATTGAGTAAGCCGCCCAATCGCGGCCCCGTATAAAGAGCGACCTCCTCCGTGGCCCGACCGAGGAAGCCCGCCAGTGGAACTAAGGCGAGCGCGCTGGCGATGAAGACGAGCGGCGCGCTCAGATGGGCAATCGCCAGCGCGATACTGACCGGCACGAGCAGGAGCAGGCCAAGCATCGCCTTCGTCACGACGGAGAGCGACGCTGTCGCCCGTCGCGTTTCTGTCTTCGGTTCCATCGTCTATGCTACTCCTCATCATTTCCAACCGCATGCGTCGTATGCATCCTATCAGGTGCGAACGACATACACCGCACGGGCGCTGCCATCGCGGGGCGTATCGTCATCTGTACGTGGGAATACCCCTATGATAGCCTACACGTATCTTCCGCGCCGCTTCGCTAGGAGGCCATCAATGGACATTTCCCGACTTCGCGGTTCAATCGTCCCGATCATCACGCCCTTCGGTGCGGACGGACAGATTGATGAAGAGACCCTGGAACGGCTGATTGATTGGCAGATCGCCAGCGGCAGCCACGGCATCTCCGTCACCGGGACGACGGGCGAGCCGAGCGCGCTCTCGCTCGATGAGCGACGGCGGATGCTCGAACTTGGCAAGAGCGCCGTCGGCGGCCGGGTGCCATTCGTCCCCGCCACCGGCACAAACAACATTGACGAAACGATTGCCCTGACCACCTATGCCGCGCATCTCGGCGTGGATGCCGCCCTCGTCATCGTGCCGTACTACAACCGCCCTTCGCAGGAAGGGTTGTTCCGCTATTTCCGCGCCGTGGCGGAGCGCGTGGACCTGCCGATCATCATCTACAACATCCCCGGCCGCACCGCGACGAACATGGCCCCGGAGACGATGGCGCGACTGCGCGAGGCATGCCCGAACATTGTTGGCGTCAAGGAGTCGAACAAGGATTTTGAGCACACGAGCAAGGTGCTCCATACCTGCGGGCGCGATTTCCTCGTCTACTCAGGCATCGAACTCCTCTGCTACCCCATGTTGGCGATTGGCGGCGTCGGGCATGTCAGCGCGACCGCGAATCTCCTGCCACGCGAGGTCGCGGCGCTCTATGATCTCGTCGTCGCCGAGCGGTGGCAGGAGGCGATGGACCTGCATTATCGGCTTTTGCCGATCAACGAGGCGCTCTTCCTCGAAACGAACCCTGGCCCCCTGAAATGGGCGATGGGCGAACTCGGCTGGATCGCGCCACACTACCGACTGCCACTCTGCGAGCCGTCGCCCGCGAATCAGGAGCGCATCCGTGCCGCGATGGCGGAGTATGAGTTCACGAACGCGCCCGTCGCGAAGGCGGTGCGATGATGCGGGTTGCACGCTTCGTCCTCGATGGCCGCATCCACACCGGCACCGTCTCGGACGATGGCCACCCCATTGATACGCAGGGCCGCGCCCACGCCCCGGACGCCGTGACGTGGCTGCCGCCCGTCGTGCCGCCAAAAGTCGTCGGCCTCGCGCTCAACTACGCCGACCACGCAGCGGAACTGAACAAGGTGGATTTGCCGGATGAACTCGCCAAGCCCGCCGTGCCCGCCCTCTTCTTCAAGCCGCTCACGTCGCTGACCGGCCACGGCGCGCCGATTGTCTATCCAAACGGCGCGGAATACATGCACTATGAGGGCGAACTCGCGGTCGTTCTTGGGCGGAGCGGACGGAAGATTCGGCAGGGCGACGCGATGGACTACGTCAAGGGGTACACGATCGCGAACGATGTGACGGTGCGCGATTTCGTCCAGAACTTCTACCGCCCGCCGGTGAAGGCGAAAGGTTTCGACTCCTTCGGCCCGCTCGGCCCGTGGATGGTGACGGCGGACGCCTTCGGCGACCCGGCGAATGTCACGGTGCGCACCTTCGTCAATGGCGAATTGCGGCAGGAAGGGAACACGCGCTTTTTCATCAACTCCATCCCGGCAATCATCGAGTACGTCTCCGCATTCATGACGCTCGAAGAGAACGATGTGCTGCTCACCGGCACGCCGAAGGGCATCTCCGCCATCCATCCCGGCGACCGTATCCGCGTCGAGATTGATGGCATCGGCGCCCTCGAAAATCCGGTCGTGGCGGAAGGGGCATCCTAACCCCCTGCCCCCTTCCCGAATCGGGAAGGGGGAGCGAGCCGCCGCGAGACCGAGACATTGGCGGAATATTCGGATGTTGGCAACGAGTCACCCCCTCCCGTTTCGGGGGGGGGGCAGGGGGTAGGAAAAATGGCGACCACAGTCGCACCGCAGCAGGAATTGGGTATCCGCACGGTCGGGCATTTCATAGATGGGCAGTTCGTCTATGACGCGGGGGAGACATTCGAGACGCTGAATCCGGCGGATAACCGGGTAATCGCCAACATTACGAAAGGCACGCAGGCCGACCTCGACCGGGCAATCCGCGCCGCGCGCAACGCGTTCGACACGGGGCCGTGGCCACGCATGAAGCCCGCCGAGCGCGCGAAGATTCTTCGTAAAGTCGGCGACCTGATTACCGAACGCGCACCGGAGATCGCGCGGATCGAGACGACCGATACCGGGCTGCCCATCGCGCAGACGGGCGGCGCACAGATCCCGCGCGCGGCGGACAACTTTTATTTCTTCGCCGA
>JAICJW010000339.1 GCA_025928215.1 Chloroflexia bacterium
CGGGCGGCGCTGGGCCATCGCCCATTTGCTCGGCAACTCGGACGGCACGACCTGACCGAACTGGCGGCGGCCTTCACCCGCCATGTAGAAGGCCATATCTATGCCTTCCTGCACATCGCCGCGCGCCTCGACCAGCACCTTACCCATCTCTCGCGTCATATCCCGCGCAAGCGATTCCTTCTGCTCGCGCAGCAGTTGCCCGACGCGATAGAGGATTTCGCCTCGATGCGGGGCGGGGTAGAGCCGCCATTTCGCGAAGGCGCGCTTCGCCGCCTCGACCGCGCGGCCAATCTCCGCCGCGCCTCCCTTCGCGAACGTGCCGACGAGTTCGCCGTTCGCCGGATTGCGATTCTCGAAGGTCGCGCCGTCCGCCGACTCAACCCATTGACCACCGATATAGTGCTCGAAAAGATCAGGCACCGCGCCGCCTCCTGTGGCTGCAACCGCTCGCGGATCGTTGAATGTACAGGTGTTTGTACTGCCAAAACCGGCGTAGGTCAATGCGCGTGGCGGTCGGGAAGGGTCTGATACGCGGCTTCCGCGCCGATCCAGACATCGCCGTCGGCATATGCCTCTTTTTTCCAGATCGGCGCGCGTTCTTTGAGGCGATCAATCGCGTACTCGCTCGCCGCGAACGCATCGTGCCGGTGCGCGGACGAGACGGCAATAACGACGCTCACTTCGCCGGCCACGAGATGACCGACGCGATGATGAATCGCGACCTCCAGGACATTCCACCGCTCGCGCATTTCCGCCGCGATCTGGGCAAAGATCGGCGTGCAACCCGCCGCGTATGCTTCGTAGTCGAGCCAGCGGACGGCACGGCCCCGCGCGTGATTCCGCACCGTGCCGACGAACGTCACGATTGCCCCGGCCTCCGGCGCGGCGACGAGCGCGGCGACGGCATCACCGACAAGCGGCTGTTCGGTCACGACGAAGCGTGGGTCGTCGTCCGCCCCGCCCGCGACGGGAGGGATGAAGGCGACTTCGTCATCCTCGCGGAGTGGCGCGGCAAGATCGGCATAGGCGGCGTTCACCATCACCGGCGAGGTGCGGAGCAACCCGGCGATCCGGGGATACTCGGCGCTCAACGCCGCCGCGATGTCCGCGGCGGTCGTGCCGTCCGGCACAATGCGGCGCTCGCTCTCCGCCCCGACTGTCTCACGGATGATCGCAAAATGGCGCAGCGTGATCGTCGGCATCGCTAGAAGGGGATTTCGGCGTCGAGATCGTCCGCCGCCGGTTCGTCCCAGATCGAGCGCGGCTGCTCGGCGGGCGCGGAGGGGGCCGCAATAGCGGATGCTATGGCTGGCTCCGGCTGTGCCGTGCCGCGATAAAACCGCCTGCGCAGGGAGCGAACGGTATCCGACCACGGCCCGTCACCCGCGCTCGAGCGGTCAGCGGCGGTCAGTGTCATGTCGAGTTGGTTGCACGCCTGCAGGACGACGGCTTCCGCCGTTTGGGGCGGCGCGCCATTGAAGCCGCGTTGCTCGTGCGTCGCGACCGCATGATAGAGCCGCCGCCGTGGTTCATCCGCCAGGCCGCCCGCTTCGTCCACGAGACGGTCGAGGCGGATGAGAGAGAGGGTGGCGGGATCGAGCAGTTGCCCCTCGATGGATTGCGCGAAGGTCAGCGGTTCGTACGCGTCCACCTTGCCGATGTCGTGCAGGAGCGCCGCCGTGAGCAGCAAATCCGCATCCACATCAGTGCGGGTAGTGGCGATGGCGAGGGCGAGTTGCGCGACATTCAGCGAGTGTTCGAGCAGACCGCCGAGATAGGCGTATGCCTCGACATGGGCGGCAGGCGCGCGGGTGAAGTCGTCGAAGAAGGCGGAGGCCATGAAGACACTGAGAAGGTGATGCAACTCGCGATCAGCGACCGTTTCGGCCAGCCCCGCATATTGCTGACTCATCTGCCGCATGTCGCGCGGGGAGGCGGGAACGTACTGTGTGAGGTCCGCATCTTCGATGGCGGTGGCGTCGGAGACGATCAGCGAGATGTCGCTCCCGTATGCTTGCGTCGTCCCGATCACCTGGACGACCGCGTCTTTGCGCAGGATGTTCTCGACGAACGGCAAATTCTCCGACCAGACGCGACCCTGCACGATGCCCGTGCGGTCCGCGAGTTCGAGCGAAAGAAAGGGCTTCGAATCACCGAACTTATTCGGCTTCGTCATTTTGCGCTCGACATTGCGGACGAGGAAGGTCGAATCCACATTCATGTTCGCTTCGATGTCACGCGCGTAGAGCGTCTTTGCAGCCATGCTGTTACTCCTGAGGAGAATGGCGCCCCTGGCAGGGCTCGAACCTGCGACCTAGGGATTAGAAGGCCCTCGCTCTGTCCGCTGAGCTACAGGGGCGCAAGCAAAACGCACCGATGTGATTGTACGCTGACCGGACGGCGGCGCGCAATGCACGCCTTCGTGCGCCGCTTCACGAAGTTGACAGAAGATAGAGATGCGCGTACGCTGAAACTACAGAGAGGTAGCCCGTCGGCCCCACTACGAGTGACGCCCCCGGGATCGCGCCTACGCAGCAGCGCTGCCGGTGGTGCGTGGCTGGTGAAACGATCCGATGCACACAGGATGCGCGGGCTTCTAGCGGCAAAGCGCACCACCCTTCAAGGGTTTCCCGCATCGCGAGACGGAACATCGGCGCCGAGGTGGCCCTTTACGACCGACGATTTGGCCCTCTCTTTCTTTGTGCCAATCCATGGTCACATCGCGGCGAACGCGGATGCGCCGAGGAGCAGATCGGCGGCATCGCGCCGGAGGACGGCGCTGCTGCCATCCGGTTGCGCCGCCACCGTCCAGACTTCGTTCATCAACGGCGACATCCGCACGTCGTCCACATGGCTGATGATGAAGAGCTGGGGAACGATATCGCCCATCGCGGCGAGCGCCTCCAAAACGAGCGTGCGCCGTTCGGTATCGAGCGAGCCGAACACCTCATCCAGGACCATGAAACCAATCTCGTGGCCGCCACGCGCGGCGAGCAGTTGGGAGAGCGCGATCCGCGCCGCCAGCGCTGCGATGTCGCGCTCGCCACCGGAGAACTTCTCCACGGGGAATTTCTCAAGATCGCCGTCATAGAGCGCCGGGGTGTAGTTCGTGTCGAAGGCGAGGCGATTGTACCGCCCATTGGACATTCGCTCGATCAGGTCGCTCGCGTATTCGCCCAGTTTCGGCTGGATGCGGGCGGCGAGCGCGACGGAAAAATCCGTGAACCCATCATCCATCAGATTGTACCGGGCGACGGATGCGGCGAGACGATCTACGTCCGCGCGGAGGACGGAGAGGCGTGTCTGCTCGGCTTCGATCCGCCGCACCCCATTGGTGGCGTTCGCCGCTGAGACGCGGCTATCGGCCAGCGCGCTCTGCACCTGATTGGCGACCTCCGCCGCTTCCGCCGTTTCCTCTTCGGTCTTCGCGACGGCGGAAGGATCAAAGCCAAGCGCGGCCTGCTCGACGGTTGCCCGCGCGATTGCCGCTTCGCACGCCGCGATCTGCGCCATCGCGCCGTCGCGCCGCGACTCCTCCGTGGGGAGGGCGGTCAATTCCTCGGTGATCCGCGCCGATTCCGTCTGCAAGGCGACGAGGCGTACCCGTTCCTGCCGCAATTCTTCGTGCCGGGCGGCGTCGTATGTCGCGGGACCAAGCGCGGCGAGCGCCTGGCGTTGATCGGCGATCCGCACAGTAATCTGGTCGAGCTGTGTGGCGAGGCGGTTCGCCGCCCCTGCCGCATTCGCCGCCCGTTCGAGGAGCGCCAGTTCCGCCTCGAAGGCGATGACATCATGCTCCGACGGCGGCTTGCGCCGCCCCACCACCGCGAGTGCGGCGTGCAGACGCTCCTCGGCATGCGCCATGCGGTCGGCTGCGTCCCGTTCCTCCGCGATCGCACGATCGCGCTGAGCGACGATCGTCTCCGTCTGCCGCAGGCGATCTCGCTCCATCTGGAGGGCGCCATTCACCGTGCGCCCCGCCGCGCGCGTCTCGTCGAGATCGGCGCTTACCGCTTTCCCTTGCCGCATGCAGGTCTCCATCGAGCGGCGGAGCGAGGCGAACATGATACCCGCGTCGTCCTCGGTGAAGGGCCGCCCACAGGTCGGGCAATCGGCGTCCGCCTCGGCCGCTTCCCAGCGTTTGAGCAGGGCCGCGTACTTGGCGTGCTCGGCGCGGAGCGTGGCCAGTTCGGTTTCCAACCGCGTGACATCCTCGGCGTGCGCGCGTTCCTGCCGTTCGAGGTCCGCGACGCGGACGGCGGGATCGCTGCCCGCCACGACGACCGCCAGCCGCGCGTCGAGTTCGGCGCGCTTATTCGCCCGGTTCTTTGCCTCATCGGCGGCCCGGCCGGCATCCTCAGCGACGCGGATCAGCGCGCGGAGTTGATCGCGCTCTTTAACGCGCTCGATGGCGAGCGGAGCGGCGGCGGTCAACTTCGCCGCGACCATGCGCGCCCGTCCTGCGCCCGGCGGTTCGCTGTCGAGCGTCTCCCAATCGAAGAGGAGATCGCGCAGGGCGTCGAGATCGGCGATCATCGCGTCCGCGGTGTCGCTCAGTTCGACCGCCCGATTCTCGGACTCGCGCAGATCACGCGCGCTATTAGCGACGTGTTGCGCGTGCGCGGCGGCGATCTCGGCGTCCGCCAGGGCTTCGTTCGTGGCGGTCAGGGAGTCGAGGAGCGGCGCGATCGCTGCCGCGCGCTGGGCGCGGGCGTGCAGCGCGTCAATCCGCTGGGCCGCATCATCGCGCGTCGTCTCGGCGGCGCTCTTCGCAGTCTCCGCGCGCTGTCGCTCGGCGGCGAGGAGATCAAATTGTCGTTGCATGGCGCGCAGCGATTCCAGGCGGGCCGCGACCGTTTCATACCGCGCGCTGCGCTCCTCGAACTCCGCCGTCAGTCGCGCCGAAAATGATCAGGCATGCGAGCGCGGCGATAAACTGACCGCGGTACGGAGTCAGAAAGCCCATAAGACGGCGATACACCCCGCGTA
>JAICJW010000488.1 GCA_025928215.1 Chloroflexia bacterium
GACGATGGCGCGATACCACGCGACGTATCCGGGAGATGTCATCGGACCAACAAAGACCACTGACCTCGCGCCCCAAATCCCCCAGGAGGAAAAGAACACCGTCATCGTCCGGCACGACAATTGTTCGTACGACTACTATTACATGCAATCAAGTCAGATTGCGGCATTCAAGCAAAATCTGCCACCCGGAGACAAAATCGTCGCAGAAGCGCCGCCGCAGTCGCTGATGGGAGTCCATCCGACGGCGAAACCATTTCCGACCGGCTTGGCTCCGGGAGTTGGTCTCGACGTGAACGGCAATGTGGTGACGACGCAGGTTGTTCCAACAGGCAGTCCGCCGCCACCGCCGTCGTCCGCGCTTCAGACAGAGCAAGCGCAGCAGGTCGCGACACGGATCAGTAAGAATACACCTCATCCGTAGTGGGGCAGAAACCGGGAAGGATAGATTCGATGTACATTATTGAACGAAGGCGGGCGATGCGAGCAATCAAATATCTGTCGCTTCTCTGTGCCTTGGTATGCTCGACAACGGTCTTTGCTGGCAATGATCTGCTGTACGCCGATTGGCCTGTCAGTTCATCCACGGTATATAGTGCCGGCTATTATTACCTGTATGTCGCACAAGGAGGCGCTAATACCAATGACCCCCTGAATAATGCATTCACGACCGGATGGATTGGAGTGAATCTCGATCACCAATGCACAGACTTCGGCATTTGCCCGGGAGGGGATCAATTTACTCAAACGGGAGTGTTCAGTCAAAGCGGAGGGATTGCTTGGTTCGTATATTCGGAGAGTGGAGTATTCTGTAACATTGGATTTGAGATATATGGGTCTTTAGGCTGCGAGGGTGACGATAACAGCTTCGTGAGGTCGCGCGAGTACAACGCGTACAATATTTACCACGACTACACAACGCATCATTGGCAAGCAGCGATGCTTGCATACGACGGAACGAATCTCGATCTCGCGACGATAGTGAGCGATAGTCCTCGAATCTATCGGGCACAGGCCACCGCCGAGGAAGCGTATGGATCATCGACAGATCCGTTTGACTCGCTGGCGGAGTATTTCTACCACCCGCATTACGTGACGTCCGAGTGGCCTCCGTACGGGATGTTTCAAATCGCGCGGCTTCCGGCTCAGGACCCGCCGTGCGTCTATGGTGGTCAATTCTTCGTCAATGGTGATTCGAGATGGTGGTATGCGGGCGGCGGAGCAACCGACTGCACGTATTCGATACCGTAGACAGATGCCCAACCGATAGAATAGGGGGGAGTTTAGCGGTTTCCTTCCGCCACCACCTGGCTACGACAAGGCGGAGACAGCCGGTTTGCTGGTATGATCGTGTTCAACTCTCTTTGTAGATCGGTGGCTGACTGGCGTGGATGAATCTGCTTTCGGGCGATTCGCAGGAAGGCCGGGGGATTGCAGGCTGAAGCCTGCTCCACCGCTGCGGTAGCCTTTCCGAAAACCCCCGCTCGTTTGTTGGACTGCCAGAAGGATGAGCGCGATGCGGTGGGTGCGGGCGCCATGGGCACAGAATGCGGTCGTCTTTCTCGCGGTGCTCGCGGTCGCGCTCTCCTTCGGTATCGGCCTGAGCCGCCCGACCGGCCCGGCGCGCATCACCGTCCTGCCGGTCGGCGACGCGATCACCTACCTGATCGAGGACGATGACGGGCGACGGATCATCGTTGGCGGTGGCGGCACGGATGCGGCGTTACGGGCCTTCAGTGAGCGCACCTGGCCGTGGGAACGGCGCGTAGATTTGCTCGTGCTGCCGCCGCCGTTCCGCGACCACCTGCCGGGCGCGACCGCAATCATCCAGCGGACGACCGTCGGCAGAGTGGTCGAACTCGGCGGCCCCGGCGCGAAACCGCCCGCCCGCTATGACCCCTGGCAACTCGCCACGCTCGATCGCGGACATGTTCCCGAGCGACTGTGGGGGCACGCGACGATTCCCCTCGCCCACGGCGCGACGCTCGACCTGATCGCGCCCGAAGCGCCGGACGGTATCCCGCTGAAACTGCCGACCAAAGCGCCGAAACCGATCAGCAGCGCCCGCCCGCCACAAACTCCCGCTGATCCGGAAATGGGCGCGGCAACCGGCGGCTATCTGCGCCTCTCGAACGGCCAGTCCAGCCTCCTCGTTGCCCTCGGCGCGCCAGACGCGGCCCTGCCCGGTTTCGCACGGCTGATTGGCCCGACCCTCTTTGTCGCTCCGAACTCCGCATCGCTTCCGGTACTCACGGGATATGTGCGTCCGTGGGCGCTCGTTGATCTCTTCAGCGGCCCGGAACCTGACGCGACCGCGCTGCCCTCCCGCACGCTGATCGTGCCGCAGGGGCAGGCTTTCACGATGCTGCTCGATCCGCACGGGGTCCGCATTCAGAATATCGCCGATGCTCCCCCATGGATCACGCGTGCATAGTGCCGACCCCAACGGAATATCACGACTTTGTACGTTCGTCTTTCCGAGATGGTAGACTGCTGGGCAAGTGGCCGTGGATGACCAGCATCGCAACAGAAAAGGATACATGTCGGTAGAGGAGCTGATTCCATTTTACGGCGGTGAAGCGGTTGATCTCGTCATCGCCGATCCGGACGAACGCAGGGAATGGTCCGTGCGGGCCGGCACGATGCCATCTGTTCAAGTGTCGGCACGCACGCTGTGCGATCTTGAACTACTCGCGAGCGGCGCGTTCTCGCCGCTGCGCCGTTTCATGGGTGAGGCGGACTACCGCAGGGTCGTCACCGAGATGCGACTGGCGAACGGACTCCTCTGGCCGATGCCGATTACCCTGCCCATCCCGGAGGACGCCGCCGTGCAGGTCGGCGCGTGGATCACGCTTCGGAGCGCGACGAACGACCTGCTTGCGGTGATGCATGTCGAGGAGAAGTATCGCTGGGATAGGGA
>JAICJW010000289.1 GCA_025928215.1 Chloroflexia bacterium
ACCTCGTACCTTCGGACGATCTTCCGGCTGCCCCTCCGACCGATGTGCGGCTTTCGCCGTTCCCGTACAGTGAGAGCGAAGGGAACCGGCCACGATTCGTTCATGAGGCAACCCAATGGTACCCACAGACCCACCCATCGCGGGCGCGATTCGTATTTTGCTTGTAGACGATACCGGATCGGTGCGCCGCGCGCTCCGACTCATCCTCAGCGTCGAACCCGACCTTGCGATAGTCGGTGAAGCGTCCGATGGCAGGCACGCCGTCGCGCTCGCGGATCACCTGCGCCCGGATATCGTCCTGATTGATCTCGAACTACCCGGCATCAATGGTATCGAAGCAGCGAGGCGCATCCGCGCGGCCAATAGCGCGGGCGAGATTATCATGCTCACCGCCTTCGGCGGGGGCGAGACGCGCGCCGCGGCATCGGATGCGGGTATCGCACTCTTTCTTGAGAAGAGCGACCATCTCGATGACCTCGCCGCGCGTATCCGCTGCGTCCATCAGCGGAACCTCTCACGAGCAACCTGTCCATAGGAAAGTATGGGTCGTCTCGCCGACACGTCACATACGGCGCGTGCGCTGTGTTATCATAAATGTTGGCATAATGCGATGGAAGAAGGAGCGGGGCTTTGAGTTCGATCCTCACATTCGCGGCGGGGCGGCGCGCCAAGTGGTTTGTTGTGCTCTTCTGGGTCATCGTCCTAATTATCGCGGTGCCGTACGCCAGCAAACTGATGTCCGCCGAATCGAATGAAGCGTCGAGTTACCTGCCAGCCAATGCGGAATCCACAAAGGTGCTCGATCTCGAAAAGCAATTTCCCGTCGGCCAAGCCATACCTGCCATCGTCATCTATCGCCGCGCGAGTGGCCTGACCGATGCGGACCGCGCCAAGGCGACAGCGGATCACGACGCGATCATCGCGCGGCATCTCGATCTCGCCTTGCCCCCTTCCCCGCCGATCCCCTCCCAGGATGGGAAAGCGATCCTCTACAGCGTGCCATTCCAGCAAACGCCGGACTCGGACCGGCTGATTGCGGCGATTAAGACGCTGCGAACCGTAGTGGGAAACGGCGGAAATGGCCTCGCGGTGAAAGTCACTGGCCCCGCAGGCTTCGCGGTGGATGCGAACGCGGTCTTCGGGGACATCAACTCGAAGCTACTGCTCGCCACCGCCGGTATCGTTACGCTCCTTCTCCTCCTCACATATCGTAGCCCGTTCCTCTGGCTGTTGCCGCTCATCTCCGTCGGCCTGGCGAATCAGATCACCTCGGCGGCCGTCTATGGCGTTGCGCGGGCCGGGCTGACCGTCAACGGCCTCAGCGCGGGCATCCTGACGGTGTTGATCTTCGGCGCGGGCACGGACTACGCGCTGCTGCTGATCGCGCGGTATCGCGAAGAATTGCGTAATCACGAAGACCGCCATGAGGCGATGGCCTTCGCGTTGCGGCGTGCAGGCCCAGCGATTGCCGCCTCTGGCGCGACAGTGACGATCAGCCTCCTTTGCCTTCTCGTCGCGGAATTGAACAGTAATAAAGGGCTGGGGCCGGTGAGCGCCATTGGCATCGTGCTGACGCTGATCGCGATGCTCACGCTCCTCCCCGCGCTGCTCGTCATCGTCGGACGAGGCGTTTTCTGGCCCTTCATCCCCCACTACGGCTCCGCGTCGCACGAGGAATCGGGCACCTGGGCACGTATTGGCACGGAGATCGCGCGGCGGCCCCGCGCAGTCTGGATCGCGACCGCCGTGTTGCTCGGCATTCTGGCCATCGGCCTTGTAGATGCGAATCCCCATCTCGCGCAGGCCAGCGGCTTCCGCACGAAACCCGACTCGGTGATCGGCCAGGAACTGATCGCGCAGAGTTACCCATCCGGCCTCGGTTCAACGACAAATATCGTCGTGCGCCCCGCCGCGAACGTGGAAGCGGCACGCGCGGCGGCACAGACGAACCCTGATGTGGTGACCGTCGGCCCGGCAGAGATGGTCGGCGATCTCGCCCGCTTCGATGTGACGCTGAAATCTGCCCCCGACAGCAATGCATCGTTCGACGCAATAGATCACTTGCGATCGCAGGTAAAGGCGGCGGCGGGACCAGGCGCGCTCGTCGGCGGGAATGACGCGATCAGCCTCGATACGGACCGCGCCGCCAACCGCGACATCAAAGTCATCCTGCCGCTGGTATTGCTCGTGGTCCTCATCATCCTTAGCCTGCTGCTCCGGGCCATCGTCGCGCCGGTGCTGCTCATTCTCACCGTCATCCTGTCATTCGCGGCATCGCTTGGTGTCAGCGTGGTCGTCTTCGACAAACTCTTCCATTTCGCCGGAGAGGATACATCCCTGCCGCTCTACGGCTTCATTTTCCTCGTTGCGCTGGGGATTGACTACAATATCTTCCTGATGGCCCGCGTGCGTGAAGAATCCGCGCATCTCGGCACGCGGCGCGGCATGCGCAAGGGGCTGGCGGTGACGGGTGGCGTGATTACCTCAGCGGGCCTCGTCCTCGCCGGCACCTTCTCGGTCCTCGCCATCCTGCCGCTCGTCACCCTCACCGAGGTCGGCTTCATCGTCGCCTTCGGTGTGTTGCTCGATACGTTGATTGTCCGCTCGATCCTCGTCCCCGCCCTGACCCTTGATGTCGGCCATCGTATGTGGTGGCCGAGCAGCCTCGCCCACCGGGATCGCGACCGGCACGCGACGGAGGCGGAAGAGCGGGCGGGGGCGGGAAGCGAGCGGTAAGCCTCACCTCCAGCCCCTTATCCCCGATCCATGATCTCCACGACGCGCGCGAAGCGCTCGATAGCGGCGGGCGTCGTGGACGGGCGGAGAATGACGATCAGGTGCGTGACCCCGATGTCGGCGAACGCCTGTAATTTTTCGGCGACCTGCTCCGGCGTGCCGGTGATGGATTTGCCGTCGTCTGCGGATTCCTTGCCCGGTTCAGGGAGGCTGACGAAGGTGCCCGCCGTCAGTTCGAGGGTTGAGAGATCGCGACCGACGGCGGCGCAGGCCTCTTTCAGGGGCGCGTACCGTTCGAGGACGACTGCCGGATCAATATGCCAGACGGTATTCCAGGCGTCGGCGTACTGCGCGGTCAGTTCGAGCATTCGGGGCGCTTTCGCGCCGATCCACAGTTTCGGCCCGGTCGGCGACGGGCCGCGCGGTCGGAGAACGGTGCTCGTCGCGTCGTAGTACGTGCCGTGGAAATCCACCTGCCCCTCGCGCAGGAGCGGCGCGATAATCGCCATCGCCTCCGCGAACCGCCCAACGCGGTGATCGAAGGGATAGCCGAAGGCGTCGTATTCCGGCTCGTGCCAGCCGCAGCCGAGGCCGAGGATGAACCGCCCATTGCTGATCTCATCGAGGGCATCCGCCATCTTCGCCAGCAGAGCCGGATTGCGAAACGAGGTGCAGGCGACGAGCGGGCCGATCATGATCCGCGATGTGACCGCCGCGACCGCGCTCATGAAGGTGAAGACTTCCCAGCAACCGCTCTCATCTCGCTCCGGGTAGCGATAGATCAGATGATCCGCGAGCCAGAACGAATCGAGGCCAACCTGCTCCGCCGTCTGCGCCATCGTCTGAATATCGGCGTAGCGCGGCGTCCCGCCATCAAAAGAGCCCTCACCGAGTGAGGGCATCACCCCAAGTTTCATCCGTCGCCCCGCCGTGCTATCCATCATTGCCGCCTCCGATCATGATCCTGATACAAACGCGGCGGCATCGTACCAGACGGCACGGCGGACGCAACTCAGGTGGCATCTATCCCGGACGGCCAGCGGCCGGAAACGAGCACCAATCCGAGGACGAGGAGGATGCAGGCCACCGGCAGCACGAAGATGAGGAAACGCGGCGCCGTCACGATGAACACCGTTGGCAGCATCATGCCAACGACGACGAGTAGCCATCCACCAAGCTGAAGGAGTCGCGCCTGATTGTTCTCGCGCATTCGCGTTTCAATCCCTTCCGATGCCCCGCGCATCTATTACCCCCGCATGATAGGCGCGGCGCGGGAGACTTTCAAGATCGCGCGCCCTACCCAGGGGGCGAATGCCCTGTGGGCAATGGGCGGGAGAGGAACATCATCCCGGTGTCCCGAACAGGGGGCGCGGATCGAAATAGACGCGGAGCGCCGCGATCCGGCCATCCCGCACGGTGAGCCACTGCGCGATCGGCAGGGTGACAGGCGGCGTGGCGAGAGTGAGATCGTAGACCTGGCTCACCTCCTCGCCCTCGGCGATGAGCGCCCGGCGCTCCATGCCCGTCATGGCCGCCATCATCCGCTGCAAACCGCTGAGGTATTCCTCGGCGCCGTCCGTGGTTCCTAACGCCCCCGTGAAGGAGACATCGTCGTGCAGAAGGGGACGCAGGGCGGCGAAGTCTTTCCGCGCCAGCGCGGTGAAGTATTGATCCACAACCTCCCGGGCAGTATTCATGGTCATCGTCTCTCTCCTCGTGACGTTCCGTGATCCGACTACCGGCAATGATCCCCGGCTTACTGCGCCGGGCGCATCATTGTCAGCGACACGCCGTCCGGCGCGGGTACAGTGAAGATCTGTCCGAACGGCGGGGACTCAATCGGCCCGGCATCCACGCCTCTGTCCAACAAGGCGGCACGGAGATTTTCCAGTTCCTGCGTGTAGAAGTAGAGTTCGATTTCACCGACTTTGGACGGTTCCGGCGCGGCAGCAATACTGAAGGGGATGCCACCCTCCGCCGGCGCGAACATGCGGAACGCCGGCCCGTTGTACTCGGGAACGGGCACGAAGCCGAGTTGCTCCGTGCAATAGCGGTACGCGGCGTCCATATCCGCGACGTGGAGCAGCGCGAAGGAAAGGGTCGGTGCAGCGATTGTCGTGGCCATCGTGGTGTGCCTCCTGGCTTGGCTCCCGGCAACAACCCCGGTGGTTGCCGCCTCTGGAACCAGAATACCGGCTCGGCATGACACCACTATGTCAGTAGTGAAAGGGAAGCGGAATTATTCTTGAGCATCCCCTCTGCCTCCTGAATGATGAGAAGCCGCAAGGACTCCGGCTCAAGCACGCGCACATGGCTTCCCCAGCCGAGCAGCCAGGACAGCAGATCGCGCTCCTGCCGCACGGTGAGGGTGACGAGCATCCCATTTGCCGTCTCTTCCTCCGCCACCGCAAAGAACGAGCGAGATTCGCGCGCCCAGCGGGCCGTCTCGCGATCGAAAAGGACGCGGACGACGAGCGTGCGACTCGTATCCGGCGGTCGCCGCCGCATGGTGAAGTTCGGTGGACGAACGAAGGTGCGGCCGAGCGATTGGAGACTCTCGATCCGGTCGAGGCGGAAAGTACGCATGTCCCGCCGCAGATGGTCGTATCCTGAGGTATGCCACGCGCCGGAGACATGGATGAGGGCGTAGGGATCAATCTCGCGATAGACCGGTGGCTGCGTTTCGCTCGGGATGCGTGCGGTGTAACGAAACCGGATCGTCTGGTGATCGAGAATCGCGCGACGCAGATGCAGCAGGGTGTCGTGTTCCGCCGGATCGCCGGGCGCGAAGAAACGGATGCTCTCTTGCAGGTACCGCACCTCGTCGCGCATCTTTTCCGGCAGCACGCCCTCGATCTTCGCCGCCGCCGATTCCGCCGCCGCGCGGTACTGCGCGTCGAACTGCTGCGCCATCACATCGCTGCCCAAGAGGAGCATCGTCGCCTCATCCGCATGGAAGGAGAGCGGCGGCAGGAAATATCCCGCCATCAGTGTGTATCCCTGCCCCGGCACCGCGACCACCGGCACGCCCGCCTCCGAGAGCGCCTCCATATCGCGGTAAATCGTCCGCGTGCTCGTCTCAAACGTCGCGGCCAAATCCTCCGCGCGCCGCTTCCCCGCCCGCTGCAACTCCAGCACAATCGCCAGCAGCCGATCCGTCCGGTTCATCTGCTTTCGACCTACCTGTTCAGGACTTTGC
>JAICJW010000115.1 GCA_025928215.1 Chloroflexia bacterium
AGCCCACTCAAGGGGGCGGCCGCGAGGGCGGCGGCACCGAGTACCCCCTTCAACAGTGAGCGGCGCGAGAGTTCCGCATGCACGATGCGTAAAATGCGATCTTCCACGATCTTCTTGCTCCTTCCTCTTCCGAGGACTACAAACCTGATGACGGGCTGAGGCCAACCCGTCGTGAGACCCTATCCTGAATACGAACCGCTTTCCCGATTGGATCAATCGTGTCCACACGGGATCAACGTGCCAGGTGAATGCCCCGAAACAGCTCTGCAAGTTGGAGGCCAAACGCAGACACTCCCTCTCTCCGGGTCTCCGGGCAGGCAGGAATCGCGTCCGGATGATATCTGTCGGTATAATGGATGCAGGGGCCTTCGCGTCGGCAGTATGATAAAGCGCGCAATGATCCGCGCTCACGGGTTTTCCGTACAGTAAGGAAGAGCATGGCGGCGGACGACAGCATGGACCAGAACACAGATGCCGCGATTCTTCGTCAGATCGCGGGCCGCGATCCTCGTGGGGTCGAACTGCTCTATGACCGGTATGGTGGGTTGGCGTTCGCGCTCGCATATCGTCTGCTCGGTGAACGTGGGAGCGCGGAGGATGTCGTGCAGGAAGCGTTTCTCAACGTCTGGCGGCAGGGTGCGACCTATGACACCCGCCGTGGGACGGTTCGCACCTGGCTGCTGACGATCGTGCATCACCGCGCGATTGACCAGATGCGCAGCGTGCGGTCGAAAATGGGAGCGGATACGGTCATTGATGACGCGATGCCGCTGCCCGCGAAAGAGGATACGTGGACGGAAGTGGTACAGGGGTTGGAACACGAGTGGATACGGCAAGCAATGGCGACGTTACCGCCGGAGCAACGGCAGGTGGTAGATTTGGCATACTACGGCGGTTTCACGCATACGGAGATCGCGCAGCGTGTCGGTATCCCGCTGGGAACCGTCAAAGGGCGCATGCGGCTGGCGCTCGATAAGTTGCGCGATCTGCTTCATGTACCGGACGCTGTGGATGAGGGAATGGAGCGCGCACGGTGACGGCCCCGGAGAACAGCCATCCAACGGGAATACCGGAGACGGATGCGACACGCCCATCCGACCTGTTCGCCGCATACGCGCTCCACGCACTGCCCGCGGACGAGGAAGCGATGGTCGAGGAGTATCTCGCCGCGCATCCAGACGCGATGGATGATGTGGTGATGTTAAAAGAGGCGGCGGCGATGCTCCCATATAGCGTTCCTCCTCAAATGCCCAGCCCTCAACTCCGCTTGCGCTTGATGGCTGATATCTATCAGGAGGCGCTCGCTGACACGGCGGGCGCGGAAGAGCACCCGCACGCCGCTTCACCCGTCTCCCTCGCGAGTGTCCGTGCGCGTCGGCAGCGGGGAATTATCTGGCCATTCGCGGCGGTCATCCTGCTCGTTCTCACGATTGGCTTCGGGGGATGGGCCGCTGCCCTGAGTCGGGACCTGAGCGGCAAGGACCGGGTGATCGCGACGCAGAGCAACGCAATCGCCGCGTCGGGCACGGGGAAGCCGATCGTTGGTACGGCGCCGAACGCTCCCACACGGGGCGAATTACTCCGGCTCGCAAGCGATCAGGCCGCTGTCCTGACGATCAGTGGATTGCCGCCCCTCGCGAATGGCAAGGTCTACGAAGTCTGGTTCGTCGCGGGGACGACGCCCGTGAGCGCGGGCCTTTTCTCCCCGAATCCGGACGGCTCATGGAGCGGCCTCGTCCGGGGCGATGTGACGAGCGCACAGGCAATCGCGATCAGCGTCGAGCCGCCCGGCGGTAGCCCCGCCCCCACCGGCGATATCGTCGCGAAGGGCACGCTCTAAGGAGCCAACGAGTTCGGAGTTCGATGTTGGAAGTGGGCTCGGACCCTTTCTTCGAACATCGAACTCCGAACTTCCCTCATTGCTCGCGATTGACGGGTGTTTCTTCCAATTCGCTCGCGCCCTCGCTGACAAGTTCCGCGCCGGTTTCGGCGTCCGGTGGGCGCTGGAGGATGATTTTGCGGTAACTCTCGGCGAAGGCGACGCCGTGCTTCTTGCCGGTCTCTTCCGTCCACTGGCGCACGAAGGGTTCGACATCCTTGATGTCAAACTGGCTTTTGTGCTCTGCCAGGGCAGCGATCTTCGTATCCATCGCCTCGGTGACATCCACGAAGGTCGTGCCGCCGCCCCACTCCTCGATCCAGACTTCCTTGATTTTGTGCGTCTCCCACCCTTCGGTGAGCAGTTCGGGGTAGAAGTTGAAGTTGTCCGCCGCCGGGAAGATGCCATAGAGTGCCGCTTCCGCCGCTGCCCGGTGGTCCGGATGATTGATGTAGGAGTCGCCCCCGAAGCGATTGTCCGGGTCGCCCGTGATAATGACGTCCGGCTTGTGCTGGCGGATGACGCGGGCAATATCGCGCCGGAGGGCAATCGTCGGTTGCAGGATGCCGTCCTCGTAGCCGAGGTTGACGACATGCTTGACGCCGAGGATGCGCGCGGCCCGTGCCTGCTCCTCGGCGCGCATAGCGACGAGTTGCTCCGGCGTGATCGAGCGATCGTCGTTGCCCTTCGAGCCATCCGTGATAATGACCATCGTGATTTCCGTACCCTGACGCGCCCAGGTTGCGAGCGTGCCGCCGCAGCCGAACTCAGCGTCGTCCGGGTGGGCGAGGATCGTCATTGCGCGGCCCGGTGCGGCGCCGGCTTCGGAGGATGTGGGAGTGTCGGCCATGCGGGTCTCCTTCTCTGTCGTCAAACATGTTCCCATACTCCATCAATAACGCGCATAGCCTACCACCATTCCGCCGAGTGCTATCATGGACGGGAGCGCGCGATGTGGCGCGCGAAACGCGTCCGCACGATGGACCCATACGGGAGTGAGAGATGAGCACGACCGCCACGCCGACCGCCGCCCCTGCGGCGTCAACCACCGCCAAGGCGCCGACGCGCCGGCAATATGTTCGCTTCGCCTTTTATCGCGTTGACCCGGAATGGCGCCGCCTGCCGGAAGCGGACAAGGAGCGCGGGTACGCCGAATTTCTCGCCCTCATTGACGCGACGACCCCGACGATGCTCGTTCGCTCGTACTCCTGCGTCGGGTTCCGGGCAGGGGCGGATTTCCTCCTGTGGCAGGTCTCCTACGACCTCGATGACTTCCAGACCTTCGCGGCAAACC
The DNA here is from genome assembly GCA_025928215.1 of Chloroflexia bacterium. GTDB lineage: Bacteria > Chloroflexota > Chloroflexia > Thermomicrobiales > JALYUS01 > JALYUS01. The sequence goes on from JAICJW010000115.1 coordinate 3,174, forward strand.
TGAACGGCACGGAATTTGGCCGCTATCTGACGACACCCACTGCCTACCTCTCGATGACGCGCCGCTCCCAATATGTGGATCCGAAGGATCGCGAGAGCGAGTCGAACCGCCTGACGATCGAACCGGGCGGCAGGAAGTACCTCTTCGTCTACCCCTTCGTGAAGACGCGCCAGTGGTTCGCGCTCTCGCTCGACGAGCGACAGGCGATGATGCGCGAGCATATCGAGATCGGCCAGGGATATCCATCGGTGAAACTGAACACGACTTATTCCTTCGGCCTCGACGATCAGGAGTGGGTCGTCGCCTTCGAGAGCGATTATCCGCAAGACTTCCTCGATCTCGTCGCCGCGCTCAGGGAAACCAAAGCGAGCATGTATACCCTGCGGGATACCCCGATGATGACCTGCCGCGCGCTCGACATCCGCGACATCCTGCCGCAACTCGGGTAGGCGTTCGGAGTTCGGGGCATACTTTCCCGAACCCCGAACCTTTTCCCGGCACCAATCTTGCGAAAGCTTCCGATTGACCCGGCGCGCGTGAGCGAGAGTGTGGCGCGTTCCGGGCGGGGAAGGGAAGAGCGCGTGATTCCTGTACTACCGACGCATGTCTCGGGGCTGGATGAGATTCTTGGTGGGGGCATTCCGCTTCGCTCGATGACCTTACTCCTCGGCAGGACAGGGGCGGGCAAGACGGTTCTTGCTGGGCAGATCGCGTTTCAGCAGGCGAAAGCGGGTAAGCGCGTCCTGATCCTCACCGCGCTCTCGGAATCACATGAACAATTGTTGACCTCACTGCGCGAATTCTCGTTTTTTGATGAGGCGGTCGTCGGGGATCAAATGCGTTTCATCAGCATTCAAACCATGCTGCGGAACGGGTTGGCAGGAGCGGTGGACGCCATCATCGAGATTGTCCGCACGGAGAATCCCACGCTTGTTGTCTTCGATGGCTTTCGTGGGGTTGCGGGCTTCGCCAATTCGGAGCGTGAAGTGCGCCTCTTTCTCTACGAAGTGCGCACCCGACTGGCACTTCTGGAAGTGACAACGCTCGTGACGCTCGAAGCCATGCCCGGCGAGGAGAGCGATTCCAGCGCGCTGACGGTCGCGGACGGCGTGATCAAACTGCACAATACCCTCTGGGGCGTGCGGCATCGCCGCCATATCGAGGTGCAGAAACTTCGGGCGATGAATCATCTCGATGGCCTGCACACGCTAGCAATTACCAGCGCCGGGATCATCTGCTACCCGCGTCACGAAGCGGTCTACCGGACAGTGAATTATACAGTGAGCGCCGACCGCGCCGCTATCGGCTTGCCGGAACTCGATGAAATGCTCCAGGGTGGGGTGAACCGGGGCACGGTCACCTTCCTCGCCGGCAGCCCCGGCGCGGGCAAGACGCTGACCGCGCTCCACTACATCATGGCAGGCGTGGCGGATGGGGAACCGGGATTGTTTATCTGCTTCAGCGAAAGCGAGGAGCAACTCTGTCTCAAGGCGAAGCATTTCGGCCTCGATCTGCGCGAGCGAGTCGCGCGCGAAAAGCTCTCCCTGCTCTGCCTTGCGCCGGTCGAACTGGAAGTGGACATGTTCGCGGCAATCGTGCGCAACCGCGTCGAGCACCTCGGCATCCGTCGGCTCGTCATTGACTCGAACGCGGCGGTCGAAGCGGCGATCCTCGAACCAAATCGTGCGCCCGGATTCTTTGCCTCGCTCATGAACTACTTGCGCGAGCGCGACGTTACCAGCGTGATGACGCAAGAGAGTAACGCCTTTGACGGTGGCCTCGGTGAGTCGCTCGGTGCGGTGCTCGCGGATAACCTGATCCGCGTGCGTTCAATCGAGTATCAGAACCGGCTGTACCGCATCATTTCCATTCTGAAAATGCGGCAGAGCGGCTTCGATCCGAGCCTGCGCGAATTCCGTATCGAGGACGGATCAATTCGGGTCGTGCCCGCTGAAGAGAGCGGCATCGCGGTAATGGGCGGCATTGCCGCGCGGGAGCAGCGTACCATGCGTAGGACTCAGCCTGATGGAGACCAGTAAGGTGGCGACGATCCTCGTTGTGGACGACGAAGAACCCGTCGTGGACCTCCTGACGGATATGCTGGAGGACGAAGGTCACACCGTCATTCATGCGTTTAATGGGCGTGCAGCACTCGAGATGGTCGAACACCAGGCGCCCGATCTCATCATCAGCGATGTGATGATGCCGTTTGTGGATGGGATCCAGTTATGCAAGCGGCTCCGCGAGGAGCATGATCTGCACACCCTGCCGATTATCCTGATGAGCGCCGCCATCCCCCCCGACCTCTCGACGTGCGGCGCGAATGCCTTTCTCGGCAAACCGTTCGACATTGGTCGCTTCGATGACCTGATCTCCGTCTATGTGCGGCGTGATGGATCGGGGCACAATGGCACGCGCTGAAGCGATGAACTAATGAATCTTCATCTCTACAACACGGCATCCCGGCAGATTGAACCGTTCGCGCCACTGGGCGAGACGGTTGGCCTCTATGTCTGCGGCGTGACGCCCTATGACACGACGCATATGGGGCATGCATTCACGTACGTTCTCTTTGACACGCTCGTCCGGGTGCTGCGGCGCGCGGGTTGGGCCGTCACGTATGTACAGAATGTCACCGATATTGACGACGACATCCTCAAGCGCGCGCGGCAGACGGGGAAAAAGTGGGACGAACTGGGGCGGGAGCAGACCGCGCAGTATGAACGAGACAGCCGCGCCCTGAATATCGAATCGCCGACGCATTTCCTCCGCGCCACGGACGAGATTGACCAGATGATCCCGCTGATCGCGACGCTGATCGCGAAGGGGCATGCCTACGTGTCCGGCGGTAATGTCTACTTCTCCGTCGCCAGCGACCCGCAATACGGCAGTCTAAGCCGGTACAGCCGGGCGGAGATGCGGACGATTGCGGCGGAGCGCGGCGGCAACCCGGATGACCCCGACAAGCGCGACCCGCTTGATTTCCTCCTCTGGCAAGCCGCGCAACCAGACGAACCGGCGTGGGAATCGCCGTGGGGAAAAGGAAGACCCGGTTGGCATATCGAGTGCTCCGCGATGGCGATGCACTTCCTCGGCCCGACGGTGGACATCCACGGCGGCGGCGCGGACCTCATCTTCCCGCACCACGAGAGCGAAATAGCTCAGTCCGAAGGCGCGACTGATGTGCATCCGTTCGTGCGTGTCTGGATGCATACCGCGATGGTGCGCTACGAGGGCGAGAAGATGTCCAAGTCGCTCGGGAACATGGTCTTCGTCCGCGACGCCTTGCGGCAATACGACCCGGACGCCATTCGCCTCTACCTCCTCAACCATCACTACCGCGCGCCGTGGGAATACGAGGATGATGGCCCGGCCACCTTCCTCCCGCTCGTCCAGCAGGCGACGGACGCGCTCGCGTCGCCCACTGACGACGAAGCATCGCTCGACGCCGCACCCTTCGTCGCCGATTTCGACCGCGCGCTGGCGCATGACCTCGACACCCCCGCCGCGATTGCCGCCTTCCGGTCACTCGTCGAGACCCTACGGGCTTCGGGCCGTGTATCCGGCGACTCCCTTGCGGCGCTCCGCGCGATGGCGGAGACGCTGGGATTGCGGCTGGGTCAGGGGTAGGCGCGCTATTCGCCGCGTAGTTTGCTATACATCACCAGGTCATGCCAGGAGCCGTTACGCCATTGCGCGCGACGCAATACTCCCTCGCGCGTGAATCCCGCCCGCTCCAATGCCCGCTGCTCCGCCTTGTTCGTGACATCCGTCTCCGCCTCCACCCGTTCGATTGGGTAGGTGGCGAAAAGATAGGCGACGAGGAGACGTTGCGCCTCGGCCCCGTATCCGTGTCCGCGATAGGGCGGAGCGAGGGTGATGCCGATCTGGTATGCCCGGCTACTGTTCGGTCCATGGCTGATCGAGCGATAACTCACATCTCCCGCCGTCTCACCGGCCTGTGTACAGACGATCAACTCGCCATGGGTATCGCTGAGAAATCCACTTTCCGCGAACGCGCGCGGTATCTGGCCGCGTGGTCGCAGCGCAAACGTGTTGTACTCACTATTGATTGCGGAGTCATTAGCCCACGCTTCCAACAGCTCCAGATCCGCCGCCGTGATTGGTCGGAGACTGATCTTTTCACCGATCAACATCCGGTGCCCCCTGCTCATTCGTTGCCCACGTCAGTCCGCTCTCGCTACCGCTTCGGATGTACGCACTTCCTCACGCGGTTGGTTCGCCGTCGCGCTCATGTCATGTGCGCTGTCGGTGCGGCGGACGAAGACGAGAGCGATGAGGACCGCGACCGCGATGAAGAGGACAGCGACGCGGATCGTATCGTTGAAGCCGGAGATGAACGCGACATGCGTCGCTTGCTGAACCGGTGGCGCGAACTGCGGCGGCACTTGCGGCGGGACGCGCCCGGCAAAGGCGGCATTACCGCCGGTGCCCTGGATGAGCCGGTCCGCAAACTCCTTCGGCACCTGACCCGCCGCCAGCGCACCCGGCAAATAGTGCGAATAGCGCGAGGTGAAGATCGAGCCGAGCAGCGCGATGCCCATGCTGGACCCGACCTGCCGCATCGTCGCACTGATGCCGGTCGCGATGCCCGCCCGCTCGCGCGGGGCGGAACTGACTGCCGCATTCGTCAACTGCGCCTGCACCGCCGCGCCGCCGATTCCCGCAATGATGAGACCGAGGAGGAGCGCATCCCAGTCCGAGGATGGCGTGATGCGCGTCAGGAGCAGGAAGCCGAGGCCGAGCAGCGCCAGACCAACGCCGAAGATCAGCCGCGCGCCGAGCCGGTTCGCGTTCGCGCCGACCAGGGGCGCAATGATGATGCTGCCGATCACGAAGGGGATATAACGCAGGCCGGTGCCGAGCGCGTCGTACCCGAGGACATTCTGGAAGAGCAGCGCCATGATGAAGAGCAGCCCCGCGTAACTGAAACTGACGATCACGGTGATGACCGCCGTGCCGCTGAACGTCGGTACACGGAAGAGCGACAGGTCCATCATCGCGTCCAGCCCGCGCCGCGCCTGCACGATCTCCGCGACGATGAAGAGCACGAACAGCACGACCGCCGCCGCCAGCCACCCCAGCGTGCGCCCACTCGTCCAGCCCCACTCCGCGCCCTTGATCAGCGCCAGGGTGAGCGAGAAGAGCGTAGCGATGCTGAGGGCGACGCCGACAATGTCCACGTAGCGGTTCGCCTGTGTATTGCGCGACTCCTTGATGACGAGCGCGCCCGCCACGAGGCCGATGAGGCCAATCGGCACATTGATGAGGAAGACGGACTGCCAACTGACGTACTTGACGAGCAGCCCGCCGACAATCGGCCCGGCGATCAGCGCGATGCCGGAGACGCCGCCGTAGATGCCGAAAGCGGTGCCGAGTTCCGGCCCCCAGAAGGTCGCGGAGATGATCGCCGCCGCGATCGGTGAGAGGATCGCGCCGCCGATGCCCTGCACGCCGCGGGCGATCTGCAACTGCGTGACATTCTGGGAGAGCGCGCAGCCAAGCGACGCGCCGGAGAAGATCACCAACCCGGCGAGGAAGAGCCGCTTGCGCCCGAAGAGGTCGCCCAGTTTCGCCATCGTCAGGATCAGGGCGGCAATGACGAGCGCGTAGGTGTCAATCACCCATTGCAGTTCCGAGAACGAACTCTTGAAATCCTGGGCAATGCTCGGCAGCGCGACATTGACGACGGTGATATCGAGGAGCGCCATGAAAAGGGCGAAATTCACCGCCGCGAGGGTGAGCCAGCGGCGCGGGTCTTTCGGTGCGTTCGCGGTAGCGCCCCAGGCGGATGCGGCTGGTGCGTGTGTCATGCGTTCGATCCTTTCACTCGTTATGCCCGCGATGTCTCTCACCCGATCGGGCGCGATCCAGAATCACCGTGCGCGCTCGATGTGCAGGCCGCGATGCGTGCCCGGTTCGTGAGCTTCGTGCGGTTCATCGGGCTGCGGGACGGGTGCGGACGGCGTGGGCGGGGTGCGGATTTCCTTGTGGACGATCCGGCCCGCCGCGTCCAGCAGATAGACATACGGTGTTGCGGTGGCGATTTCGAGAGAGACGACCTGATCCGGCGTCAGCCCCTCGATCTCCTTGACGATGGCGCGCAGGCTGTTCCCGTGGGCAACGACCAAAACGTCTTCGCCCGCCGCGACGCGAGGCCGGATATGATCGCGGAAGAAGGGGAAGGCACGGGCATCCGTATCGGCGAGGCTTTCGCCGCCCGGTGGCTGGATATCCCATGAACGGCGCCACTGATGGACCTGCTCCGCGCCGAACCGGGCGGCCGCCTCGTCCTTGTTCATGCCCGTCAGATCGCCGTAATCCCGCTCGTTGAGCGCGGCATCCTGCGTGATCGGCGTGTCCGCGCGATGCAGCACGCCGAGGATGATCGCGAGTGTTTCCCGCGCCCGCTGGAGCAGCGATGTAAAAGCGCGATCCACGGGAATATCATGCAACAGGTGCCCCGCGCGCGCGGCCTCCTGCCGCCCCGCGTCGGTGAGCGGCACATCCGTCCAGCCCGTGAAGCGATTTTCGAGGTTCCACTGCGACTGCCCGTGTCGGACGAGGATGAGATAGGGCATAGCGCCTCCGAACAATGCGCAATGAGCAATGAGTAAAGACGATTCGCGCTCATTGACGCCGATGGCTACCGCACATACGCTACCAGCAGAAGAGACGAGGAATCGTTGGTAGCAGTTGCGCCATGCGCTCGATCACGGGGGGATTAAGGCAGCAACCATGAGAGAGGGTACATCATACGCATCACTTCGCGCGCGGGTGCGGGAGTTCTGCAAGGACTTCCCGGACGCCTATTGGCGCGAGCTGGACCGCACGCGCTCCTACCCGGAAGCCTTCACGCGGGCAATGACCGAGACCGGGCTGCTCGGCGCGCTGATCCCCCAGGAGTACGGCGGCCTCGGCATGAGCCTCACCGAGGCCTCGGTGATCCTCGAAGAAGTTAACTACTCCGGCGGCAACGCGGGGCCGGCGCACGCGCAGATGTACGTGATGGGTACGCTGCTGCGGCATGGTTCGGAGGAGCAGAAGCGGGAGTATCTGCCGAAAATCGCCAGCGGCGCGCTGCGGCTGCAAGCCTTCGGCGTCACCGAGCCGGACGCCGGTTCGGACACGACAAGCCTGACGACGACCGCCACGCGAGATGGCGACCGCTACATCGTCAACGGCCGCAAGATCTACATCTCGCGCGTTCAGCACTCCGATTTGCTACTCCTGCTCGCCCGCACGACGCCGCGAGAGCAGGTGCAGCGGAAGTCGCACGGCCTCTCGGTCTTTCTCATTGATCTCACGGACGCGCTGGCGAACGGCCTGACCGTCGAGCCGATCCCGATCATGCTCAATAACGAGACGAACAAACTGCACTTCGATCATGTGCCGATCCCGGCGAGCAGCCTGATTGGCGAGGAGGGGCGCGGCTTCCGCTACATCCTCGACGGCATGAATGCCGAGCGCATCCTGATCGCCGCTGAATGCATCGGCGACGGTCGCTGGTTCGTCGAGCGTGCGACATGCCGGGCAAAGGAGCGGCGGGTGTTTGGCCGCCAGATCGGGCAGAATCAGGGCATTCAATTCCCGATCGCGCGGGCGCATGTGAACGTCGAGGCGGCAGACCTCATGCGCTTCACGGCGGCGGAGCGGTTCGATCGGGGCGAACCATGCGGCACGGAGGCAAACATGGCGAAACTGCTGGCGGCAGATGCCTCATGGGAGGCGGCGAATGCCGCGTTGCAGACCTACGGCGGCTACGGATTCGCGGCGGAGTATGACATCGAGCGCAAGTTCCGCGAGACGCGGCTTTACCAGGTCGCGCCGCTCTCCACGAACCTCATCCTCTCCTATGTCGCGGAGCATGTGCTCGGCCTTCCGAGGTCGTACTAAAAACAGGCGGAAAGGGGCGGAAACAATGAACCGCAGAGGCGCAGAGAACGCAGAGAAAGACAGAGATAGAAGGAAAAGAGGAAAACAACATACGTCTTCCTCTTCTCGCTCTTCCCTCTCTGCGGTCTCTGCGCCTCTGCGGTTCAATCGGTTTCGTTCTCCCTTTCCGATGGCTTCGGAGCGGATGCGAAATGTCTAGTATGTTGCCGCTGGAGGGGATCACCGTCATCGCGCTGGAGCAAGCCGTCGCGGTGCCGTTCGCGACGCGGCAACTCGCCGACCTCGGCGCACGGGTGATTAAGATC
>JAICJW010000526.1 GCA_025928215.1 Chloroflexia bacterium
ATCACGCGGGTCGGCCCGACGGTCGCGAGCATTCTCGGCACACTGGAAATCCCGCTCGGCGTCGTCCTCGCGACGCTCATCCTCGGCGAGCGATTGGGGCCGGTGCAAATCGTCGGCGGGCTGCTCGTCCTCTCCGCGATTATCCTGCTCCAGTTCCGCCGCGCCCAATCGCGTGCCACGCGCGACCATGCGCGCAATGACGACACCGACGCGATGGTCGCGCCCGCACCGTGAAGGGCCGGGGAGACGATTAGGCGGCGCGGCTCAGGAAGGCGTGGGCGATTGCTTGATCGGTCTGGATCAGCGTCGCGAAAAAGTCTTGCCGTTCGAGGAACGTCATCGCCTGACCGCGCATGTCACCGGAGATGTCATGTCCGATGCCCGGATAGACGGTCAGCGAGGCGTCAACGCCGAAATTCTGCAATGTCCGCGCGAAGTTCTCCGAGCGGGCGAGGCGCGTCACCCCATTGTATGCATTCCATGCGGGGGGTGCGTCTCCCACGTGGTCGTCCGCGCCACCGACGCCGATGAAGAACGGGACGGTGCGGAAGGCGGCGGCGTCAAACGGCATGCCCGTGTACTGCTGCAAATTCGCCACGCCGAATGGCAGATCGAGCGTCGTTTGCACGCCATTCACGTTCATTGTCGGCACGGGCAATGTGTAGGTCCCGGCGGCGAAGAGCGCGACGGCGAGCGTCCTGTCCGGGTAAAACTCCGCGAACCGGTGGACGATCTGCGCGCCGCGCGAGAAACCATAGAGGAGCACCTTGTCCCGGATCGGCAAACCCGTCTTCGCGGGCAGATCGTCAATGTACTGCTTCAGGCGCGGGATCAACTCCGTGTCGTCCTGCCGCACCGTGACCGGGTTGAAGTTGTCACGATAATGGTAGGTGGGGGAGACGAGGATCCAGCCGTCCTGCTCGGCGCGGTTGATAAGTGACTGGCAGAAACTCGTGCCGTTCCCACCCATGCCGTGAACCGTGACGAGCACCTGTAACGGGCCGCGCGCCGCCGCGTTCGTCGGGATATAGAGAAAGAAGTCATCACCCGGATTCGCCGGTGTCGCTGCCGCGGAGACGACACTCGTCCCCGCCAATGCGCCGATGAGCAAGAGCGCAAAACAGATGCGCACGATTCGCTGGATTGCCACGCTTCGGTTCCCCACTCCCTGTCATTGGCCCATGGAACGGCGCGACAGTATGCCGCCTCAAGGCGATAGTGGGCCGTCACCAATGATAACGGCTCGTGGGGCAAAATGTGACGGGAAACCGTCCGTATTTTTTGAATTCACGCGGGCGGATTACTCGCCCGCCAGCGCGGCACCATAGAATCGCATGTAGTCGGCGGCGTGGCCGCCCCAGTAATACCCATCATGGATGCCGGGCCAGTCGCCATGCCATATGTGCGAGACGTTCAGCTGCGTGAGCAATGTATGGTAGGAGAGGGTACTGTCGTGCCAGTCCGTATCGTTCGCGCCGACATCCAGCCAGAGATTGAACGCCCGCGCCCGATCCGGATACTGCTGCGTGAGATGCACCGGGTCATGGGCGTTGAAATAGGTCTCATCGCCAAAAAAACTGACATAGGAGGCCGTGTCCTGATAATCGCGCAGCGTCGGGCTGTGGATGCCGACGGTGCCGAAGGTTCCGGGGTAGTTCAACGCCAGTTGTATCGCGCCGTCCGCGCCCATGGAAAGGCCACCGATCGCCCGATGACGGGCATCCGGAATCGTACGATAATTGGCGTCAATCTGCTGCACGACGTCCCGCGCCGTGTAATCGCCCCATCGCTGGCCGTCGTCCGCGTGATTGACCCAAAATGCCTGATCGCCCTGCGGCAGGACGATAATCATCGGCGGGATTTGCCCCGTGTTGATGATCGTGTCCGCTGTTTCGAGCAGGCCATAACCGATCCACTCCGTATTCGAGCCACCGTGGCCGTGGAGCATATACAGCGTCGGATAGCGAATGCCGGATTCGGTATAGCCGACCGGGAGGTAGACGAAGTACGGCATCTGCCGCCCGAGCGCCGCGCTGACGAACGTGCGATCCAACACCTGGCTCCCGGAAGGAATGACGGGCGTGGCAGCCTGTGTGGCAGTAGGGGCGATCTGAGGCGGGAATGATACCGCGGCGCTCGCGACGGAAGGGATCGTCGCGGGGGTACTCAACCCGGTGGTCAGTGGCTCCTCGCTCGTCGCGGACGCGCTGGCCGCGGCGGCAGTCGTCTGCTGGTCGGCGCGTGTCGCGGTACGCATAGTGGGAGGATCGGTCGGCGGCCTGTCGTCACTGCGGGCCGCGATCAGCGCGGTCGCACCACTACAGGCCGCCACGATCGTGGAGGCCGCCGCTCCCGAGACGGCAAGGAAGGCACGCCGGGTCAGACGGCGCGTACGCTCATTTCTCACACACGACACTCCTGCGCAG